>JAMOZU010000050.1 GCA_023667745.1 Ruminococcus sp. | reverse complement strand
TTATGGCTTTCGGGGGTCACCCCGGCGCAGCAGTCCGCCGCAATTTCAATTTCCGTTTCCGGGAAAAACGCTTTAAGCAGCATGGCGTTGGAGATAACGCAGATGTCGGTGCAAACGCCCATAAGGGTTATTTTATCGGGGGCATTCCCGTTATCGGGGGCATTCCCGCCGCAGACTTTTTCCACAACTCCCGGCAGGTCTTTTGCCCCGAACGTCCCCTTGCGTACCTCTATGCCCTCTCCTATGGCGGTTTTAAGGGAGTCGGGCAACTCCCAGCCTTGCGTTCCCTCGATACAGTGGGGGACGGGAAGCCGCTTTCCCTCTTGGGTGTCAAGATAATTTTCACCGTGGGTATCCATGGTGTAGATAACCGGCAGGGAATGGCTTTGCCTGTACTCGGTCACCCTGCGGCATACCTTTTCGGTAACGGCGGCGGTCTGGGCATTCCCCAAAGCCCCGGTTAAAAAGTCATTCTGCATATCGATAACTATTAAGATTTCCATTTTTAAAACTCCTTTCTGCGGCGGTACAGCATTGATTTTCTGTGCGCCTTTTCGGTGGTATCGTATTTTCCCGTCTCCTCTATCTTCCCCGCCATTCTTTTGCGGAATGCCTGGACGGTCTCGTTTTTCCCCAGTATCATTCTGTAAGGCTCGTGAAGTCCGGAAACGGTAAATTCTTCCGGCATCAGGTCAAAGATTATGTCGTGATATTTTGCCTCGTCACGAAGTTTGGCAAATGCGTCAAGGATAATTCGGGAATGGTCAAAGGCAAATGCCCCCGATTCGCCGTCTTGCGTACCGCTCTCCGACAGCGTTGCTTCAAAGCCGCTGTTGTCGGAGATGATGAGCCGCCCGCCGTTTTCGCATTCCCACCGCACGTCCAGCCACGCCGCTTCCTTTGCGTCCGAATCCTCCCTTGTTGACAGGGTGACCGTGTTCATCAGGGAGATATACGCCGCCGAGATTATCCACCCTCGTGGGTCCCGCCCCGGCTTGCTGTAGACTTTCAGCGGGATAAGCCTGCTGCACTTCGCCCCGGTCTCCTCCAGCAATTCCCTTTCCACGGCTGTTTCCGCAGTCTCCCCCCGCCGAAGGAAACCGCCCGGCAGGGCGTAATGCCCTTTAAAAGGCTCTTCGCCCCTTTTTACCAGAAGGATCTTCAGCCGCTTCCCTTCCATTGTGGCGGTCTCATAGCTTTCCGCCCCGAAAACCACGGCATCCGCCGCCACCGAGGGACGTTCGTACTGTTCATAGCTTTTAGATTCGCTTCCCGTTGTAAAGACACCACCTTCTAGAGGCTAGGGGTAAGAGGCTGGAGGCTAGAAAAGTTGCTCCGTATGCTTTTACCCTGCCTTTGTATAGTTAGTAACCCTTAATTAGTAACCTTTAGTTATTAAGGAAACACCGATCAAATAACTTTTCTGTATTCTTGCCGCTTTACAAATGGCTTTGTTTGGCGGTCTTTTCCCCGCCTACGGCGGGGAAAAGACCTTAAATCGGTGTTTCCTTAACTTTAAGCTACAGAAAGCAAGAGGCAAGAAGCAAGATGTATTTGCTCTGTATGCTTTTGTCCAACCTTTGCATTGTTTGTAACTTTTAGTTAGTAACTATTAGTTCTTAACTTTATGTTTCTATTATAACTCCTCTTTCCGGATTTGTCAAGGGGTTTTGGGAAAATTTTTAATTTTCGGCAATATTGATATATTGTTGGAGCAATTGCGATGTAAAATTGGTGAATTTAACCAAATATTTCGGTTGTTTCAGTGATTATCGGGAAATAATTTTACAAATTCCCGAAGATTAAAAAGATTAAAAAATTCTAATGTAATTTTAATCCGTATACTATTGATTTTTCCTGAAAAATGTGATACAATATTAATATAGGCAAAAATGCTTGCCCGGAACGTCCGCAAATCACACGGCAACGGACGTTTACATACAGATAAAAAAACTATTAACTATTTTCTATTAACTATTAACTAAATCCAAGGGGGTCGATGATATGAGTTTTATATTCTGGCTTGTGATACTGGTGGCGGGGGTACTGGTGGAAGCGTCCACGTTTTCGCTGGTGTCAATATGGTTTGCGGTGGGGGCTTTGGCTGCGGGGATAGCGGCATTGCTGGGTGCGCCTGTGGGGGTGCAGACGCTGATATTCCTGGCGGTATCGGTGATACTGCTGGTGGTAACCCGTCCGCTGCTGAAAAAGTTCATGCCGGGCGGCTATATACCCACCAACGGCGAGCTTGACATAGGCAAGGCGGCTGTGGTCATCGAGCGGATAAACGCCGCCGCAGGTACGGGGCGGGTGCGTTTCGACGGCGTTGACTGGGGCGCAAGGAGGGAAGACGGCAGCGTTATCGAGGAGGGGAATACGGTCGTCATAAAGGCTAAAGGAGCGGCGTATGTTACTGTTGAATTAGTTAATAATTAATAATTGTTGGGATTGCATTACAAACCTTTTTGCAGGCGGTTTTTTCCCCCGCAGGTCATGTATGACCATGGCGGGTGGAAAAAAACTTAAATCAGTATTTACAGGAGGATTTTATTATGGGAACGGGAGTTGCGATAATTGTAATTATTTTGGCGGTGATAGCTATATCCGGCATCAAGATAGTGCCGCAGGCACAGGTGTATGTGGTGGAGCGGCTGGGGGCGTTCAAAGCTGCGCTGTATACGGGGCCGCATTATGTAGTGCCGCTGTTTGACAAGGTGGTAAAAAAGGTTTCCATTAAGGAGCAGGTGGTGGATTTCAAGCCCCAGCCTGTTATCACAAAGGATAACGTTACCATGCAGATAGACACGGTGGTGTTTTTCACGGTGACAGACGCAAAGCTGTATACTTACGGCGTTGAGCGGCCGTTGTCGGCTATAGAGAACCTGTCCGCCACAACGCTTCGTAACATCATCGGCGAAATGGAGCTTGACGCAACGCTTACCTCACGTGACGTTATCAACACCAAGATAACCGCCATTCTCGACCAGGCGACCGACAGGTGGGGGATAAAGGTGAACCGTGTGGAGCTTAAAAATATCCTGCCCCCAAGGGAAATTCAGGACGCCATGGAAAAGCAGATGAAAGCCGAGCGTGAACGTCGTGAGAAGATTTTACAGGCGGAGGGCGAGAAGAAGTCCCAGGTGCTTGTTGCGGAGGGCGAAAAGGAGTCAAAGATACTTCGTGCCGAGGCGGAAAAACAGGCGGCTATTTTACAGGCGGAGGCTGAAAAGCAAGCTATGATCCTCCGTGCGGACGCTGTCCGTCAGCAGAAGATACTGGAAGCGGAGGGCGAGGCGGAGTCTATCAGGAACGTTCAGCAAGCTTTGGCGGACACCATAAAGCAGCTCAACGAGGCGAACCCGTCCCAGGGGGTCATTGCCATAAAGAGCCTTGAGGCTTTCGGCAAGGCAGCTGACGGCAAGGCGACAAAGCTCATTATCCCTTCGGAGATTCAGGGGCTGGCGGGGCTTGCGGCTTCGTGGAAAGAGATTGCGGAAGGCAAATCAGTTAATAGTTAATAGTTATTGGCTGTTCGGGGATATGGGAATTGTTTTTTGCAAGGAGCTATAAGTTGGGGCGTGGGGGCACGTTTAGGATAATGTGAGTTTCCCTGCCGTTTAAAATCGGCGGGGAAATGCTGTAATAGCTAAAAATTGCGAGGTGCTATGAAAGTGGCGGAGAGAAATTTTACAAACGACGGATTTATCAGAACGGCGGCGGCAAGCATTCCGGTGAGAGTTGCGGACTGCAATTATAATGGGGACAGGATAATCGAGACCGTCAAGGAGGCTGACGGAAACGGCTGCTCCCTGCTGGTGTTCCCGGAGCTTTGCATTACGGGATATACCTGCGGCGACCTGTTTTTGTCAAGGCAGCTGCAGGAGGGGACTGTGGACACGCTCTTCCGCATACTTGAGGAGACTAAGGAGACGAAAGTTGCTTTTGTTGTGGGGCTGCCTTTGGTTTGCAGTGGGAAACTGTACAATTGCGCTGCGGTATGCTTTTCGGGGATAATTCAGGGGATAGTCCCCAAAAGCAATATCCCCAATTATTCGGAATTTTACGAGGCAAGGTATTTTACGCCCTACAGCGGAGGAGATGTTGAGTTCGCCGAAATTTCAAGCGGGATAAAAAATAAGTCTGCGCCTTTCGGGCAGATGATATTCGAGTGCATCGGGACACCCATATTCCGCTTCGGGGTGGAGATATGCGAGGACTTATGGGTGACAAAGCCGCCATCGTCGGAGCTTGCGGAGCACGGTGCGCTGATAATCTGCAACCTCTCCGCTTCGGACGAGGTAATAGGCAAGAGGGAATATCGGAAGAAACTTTGCGATATGCAAAGCGCAAGGCTGGTCTGCGGCTATATCTATGCCGACTGCGGCTTTGGGGAGTCTACACAGGATATGGTTTTTTCGGGACACAGCATGATTTACGAAAACGGGACCTTGTTAAGTGAAGCCGAGCCTTTTTCGGGAACTTTCGGCAAGTCCAACATCATCTACGGGGACATTGACATTGAGAAGCTGCAAGGGGAAAGGGTCAAAATGAATACTTTCCCCGGGGGCAAAAATAACCGGGAGATACATTGCAGCTTTTTTGATATGGAGATACGGGAAACCGAGCCGAGGCGGCATTTTGCCAAAATGCCCTTTGTGCCGCAAAATAAAGCCGAGCGAGACGAACGCTGCCGTGAGATACTCACCATGCAGGCGGCGGGGCTTGCCTCTCGCCTTAGGGCTATCGGCTGCAAAAGGAGCGTTATCGGGCTTTCGGGGGGGCTGGATTCCACACTTGCGCTTATCGTCACCGTCCGTGCCTTCGATATGCTGGGGCTTGACCGAGGGGGGATAATCGCCGTTACCATGCCCTGTTTCGGGACGACCAACCGTACAAAGTCAAATGCGCTCATTCTTGCGGAGAGCTATGGGGCGGAGAGTCGGGAGATAGACATAAGCGGGACGGTGAGAAGCCATTTCAAGGATATTGCACAGAGCGAAGATGTTCATGATGTGACCTATGAAAACGCACAGGCAAGGGAACGGACACAGGTTCTGATGGATATTGCCAACCAATGCGGGGGGATAGTTATCGGCACGGGGGACTTATCCGAACTGGCGTTGGGGTGGGCTACCTACAACGGCGACCATATGTCTATGTACGGCGTGAACGGTTCGATACCGAAAACGTTGGTGCGGCATTTGGTCGACTATGAGGCAAGGCAGCGGGAAGAGAGACTTAGCGCAGTGCTAAGGGACATACTTGACACTCCCGTGTCCCCGGAGCTGCTTCCCCCGGATAAAAACGGCGAGATAGCGCAGAAAACGGAAGATTTGGTAGGTCCGTACGAGCTGCACGACTTTTTCCTGTATTACACGGTGCGGTGGGGATTTACGCCCAAGAAAATTTTGCGTATCGCTAAAATTGCCTTTCATGGGGACTATGAAGAGGACGTTATCGAAAAGTGGCTGAAAGTGTTCATCAAGCGGTTTTTCGGGCAGCAGTTCAAGCGTTCCTGCCTGCCGGACGGCCCGAAAGTGGGCAGCGTGACCTTATCCCCAAGAGGAGACTGGAGAATGCCATCGGACGCAAGCGCGGAGTTATGGCTTTCGGAGTTGGGAAGTCAGATGTAAGAGGTGGGAACGGGAATAATACAAATTCCTCATTGATTTACGGAAATCGTCCGCCGCAAAAAATCATTGGGCTAAATTTTTTGCGGCGGATTCGTCTCCATAATTTCAACGGGGATTAGTATAAGGCTCACGAGTATAATGAAAGATTCAAACGGCGAATGCCGATAAAGCAATGCGTATTTCCGCAGGCGTATTGCCTGTAAACCTACCCGTTCCGCCGTTTCATGTCTCTTTGACGGCTTGCGATACAAAAAATTAAATTGCTCTGTATATACGTACCGTCCGGAGGGTGGGCGGTCAAACATCGGGTCAATGTCAAATGCGTTGTCCGAAACTTACGGTAATATTCATCATTTGTTTAAATATTAAATTTTTGGCAAATAACACCGGAAATTTTGTAAACAAATTCCTGTCAATTTGCATATAAAAAATTGTTGAAAGTTGTACAACTCCAATAAAATTAGTTAAATTGAACAAAATAAAATCAAAAAAGCAGTTACCTGTAATTCAAAAAGCAGAAATTTTGCCCAAAAGCAAAATTAATCATAATTTCCTGTTGACTAAGGTCAAAATCCAATGTATAATAATAAGTAGAGGAAATATTGAGAAAAGGTCAAAGCCGTAAAACGGCGGAGGCTTATTTTAAGAATAGGAGAGTAGAGTATTATGTTTGTTAAAGATGTAATGGTTCAGAATCAGGTAGGTCTGCATGCACGTCCCGCAACCTTCTTTATTCAGAAGGCAAATGAGTTCAAGTCCTCCATTTGGATAGAAAAAGAGGAAAGACGCGTAAATGCCAAGAGCTTGCTGGGCATTTTGTCCTTGGGTATCGTCGGCGGCACTCAGATAAGGATCATTGCCGACGGCGCAGACGAGCAGGAAGCTGTTGCCGGACTTATCGAGCTGGTTGACAGCGGTTTTGCCGAGGAATCCAGGTAGAGGCAAGAGTCGGGAAGCAAGAGCCGGGAAATTCAACTTTTGCTTTTAAAACTGATTTTATGTTTTGCTGTAAGCGTTTGCCGGAACGACTATTACTATGCTTTAAGGGGCTTTTGCGCTTTAAGAGTGCAGAAGCCTTTTAGAGGTTAGAGATTAGAAGTTAGAGGTTAGAAGAGTTTTCACCGTTTATTAATGGAATGAATGTACTTATTCGGTTTATGTGCAGAGTTGGTTTTGGGTGTGTTTTCGGGGGTATCAAAAAAAATTTGGAATTTTACGCACTTTTTTGTTAATGTTCACAAAAAATTAACACAAAAAGGCTCAATATATGATAAAATGAAATATGAATAGATTTTTTGTAAATCGGGAAAACCTTTTCGGGGCTGTTTACGGCAGCCGGAAAAGGGCAGTGTTCCGAGGTTTTGCAAAATGTGTGAATAAAATGTCCGCAGTGCAAAAAGTCAGAGGAGCGGCAAAAATATATTCAGCTCTGTGACGGCGGACGGCAGGCTGTGCGGCTGTGTGACGGCGGCTTGCCCAAAAAAGCGGTTTTGCGCTGCTGCAATCGAAAGGATGACTTAACAATGTCCAACAGACTTTTTCAGGGGCTTATCCACCAGATGAGGGACACCATGGACTGCATTATAGGAGTTGTGGACTCGGCAGGGACGGTGATAGCATGCAGCGAGCTTACAAAGATAGGCTCGTCCAATGAGTTCGTTACCATGGATCTTAGCGATTCCCACGAGGTTTTCGTCAGGGACGGATACACATACAAGCCCTTCGGCTCTCATATAAAGCCCGATTTTGCGGTGTTTGTGGAGGGTACGGACGAAAATGCGGCAAAATATGCCAACATTATGGCAATAACCCTTTCAAGCATAAAGCAATATTACGACGAAAAGTACGATAGGAACAACTTTATAAAGAACGTAGTTCTTGACAACGTTCTTCCCGGTGACATTGTGGTGAAGGCGAGAGAGCTGCATTTCAGTTCGGACGTGAACAGGGTGGTATTCCTTATAAGAATACTGTCATCCAACGATGTTTCCGCTTACGACGTTATCCAGAACCTTTTCCCGGACAAGACAAAGGATTTTGTTTTCAACATTACCGAAAGCGACATTGTGCTTGTTAAGGAAATAAAGAACAATGTGGAGTCGAAGGATCTGGAGAAGCTGGCAAGATCCATATCCGATACTCTCTCCGGCGAGTTTTACACGAGAGTGAACGTGGGGATAGGTACGGCTGTAATAGGCGTGAAAGACTTGGCAAGGTCTTTTAAAGAGGCGCAGATTGCTCTTGAAGTGGGCAAAGTGTTCGACACGGACAAGTCGGTGGTCTCCTACGACAACCTAGGCATTGCCCGCCTTATCTATCATCTGCCCACGACCCTTTGCGAGACCTTTTTGCAGGAGGTCTTCAAGAAAAATTCCATTGAGTCCCTTGATCATGAGACGCTGTTCACCATTCAGAAGTTCTTTGAGAACAGCCTTAATGTCTCGGAAACATCAAGGAAGCTTTTCGTTCACAGAAACACTCTCGTTTACAGGCTTGAAAAGATAAAGAAGCTGACGGGGCTTGATCTGCGGGAGTTTGACCATGCGATAATCTTCAAGATCGCATTGATGGTGAAAAAATATCTTTCGGCAAATCCCACAAAATTCTGATTTTTCCGTTGAGTTATAAAAAGAAAGAAAAAAGAAAACAACAAGACTGCTTTAAGAGAATACCGAAAAGCCCGGCGTCGGCGTGTGCCTGCGTTTGAGGTGCGTATTTGCATGATTTTCGGTAACGTCCCTTTCGGGGGATTCCTTAATACCGGTATGAAGTCTTTAAGGGGGCAGTAAAATTTTACTGCCCCTTTGAATTTGATTTTATGACAGAAATGTGTTGCCGGGGTGACAATGATTTTCACCTTGCGGCAAGAGTCTGCGGCGTCCGTAAGAGCCGACCCGCAGGCGATATGTGTTACGGCAGGTGCTGTCGGGCGTAAAATAATGCAGTATGTTTGACCTGCATCGGGTACGCACATTATCGGCTCTAATTTTTCAGGCGGTGAAATTGGTTTGGTTGAGATAAATAATGTTTCGGTCACATACGACGGCGTGGAGGCGCTCAAAGACGTTTCCCTTAAAATAAATGACGGCGAGTTCGTTTTTGTGGTGGGAGAAAACGGTGCGGGAAAAAGCACACTTATAAAGCTCCTTATCAGAGACGTAAAGCCGGACATCAAAAAGGGCGTAAACAGCTCCATGTTCGTAAACGGCTTCGATCTGGTGCAGCTCAAACAGCGGAGAGTTACCGAGCTGCGGCGGACTATAGGGTTTGTGTTTCAGGATTACAAGCTGATACCCAATTTAAGCGTTTACGACAATGTGGCGTTTGTGTTGCGGAGTATAGATGCCCCCAACAGGTACATAAGAAAGAGAGTCCCCCAAGTAATTGCGCTTATGGGGCTTAAGGATAAAATAAGGAGCATGCCGGGAGAGCTTTCGGGCGGCGAGCAGCAGAGAGTTGCCATTGCAAGGGCATTGGTGAACAATCCCCAGCTTATTATTGCGGACGAGCCTACGGGAAACCTTGACCCCCGCACCTCGGCGGAGATGCTGGTAATGCTCAAAAAGATAAACGCCAGAGACACTACCGTAATGGTGGTAACTCACGAGCATGAGCTGGTGAAAAAACTGGGCGGCAGGCTTGTTACCCTCAAGCGGGGGGAGATAGTCTTCGACGGCTATATCGAGCCGGAGGTACATCACAAAAAGGAGGCGTCCACTGTATGAGAGCAAGCAGTGCGGTCTACCTTTTCAAGCAGGGTATACGGAATATCGGCACTAACCATATAATGAGCATAGCCTCATTCTTTATATTGACGGTTTCCCTTTTGCTGATAGGGTTTACGGCTATTTTTTACGCCAATATAAATACATTCATCACAGACATCGAGGGGAAAAACGAGGTAGTCGTTTTCATAGACGAAGAGGCGGACGAGGCTTATATTGAAGAGCTTGGGGAAAAGCTGAAAAATACCGAAAATATTTCGGCTGTTTCCTTTTATTCAAAGGAAGAGGCTTTCGACGACATCAAAAAGGATATGGCAAATGCGGAGGACATTTTCGGCTATATCGGGGACGAAAGCCCCCTGCCGGACGCTTACCGCATAAAGATAGACGATGTTTCCCGAATGAGCGGCACGCTGTATGCCATCAACAGCTATGAACATATCGAAAAGGTAAAAGCTCCCTATGATTTCGTAAATATTCTGACGGGTCTGCGGAGCATTATATCGATAATTCTTACGGTGATACTTATCCTGCTGATAGTTGTCAGCCTTATAATAATCTCCAACACCACAAGGGCAAGCGTTGACATAAGGCGGCGGGAGATAGACATTATGAAATTCGTGGGAGCTACCAACACGTTCATCAAGGTCCCCTTTTTCGTGGAGGGGTTTGTGATAGGCTTGGGTGCGGGTACTGCCGCCGTGCTTATTACCTGCTTTTTCTATGACAAGCTGGTAACGCTTTTAAGCACCGAGACCACGCTGCTTACGGCGGTGGGGTCTAACGGCTTTATTCCCCTTGATTCGTTCTTAAAGTACATCATCATAGGCTATCTGCTGTCCGGAGCTGTTATAAGTGCGGCGGGGATAGTACACAGTACGAGAAAGTATGTGAAAGTGTAGCATGCCGAGGTATTTTCCCGCCGTCGGCGGAAAAAACCCAAAAAAATTTAAAGGGTGGACGTTAAATGAAAAGGAAAAAAATCGTAATGGGAAAAATGTTCGCTTTGTCCCTTGCCTGCGTTATGAGCTTAGGGTTAGGCTTCGGCAGGGCGGAGGCAACGGAGCTGGAGGACGAAATTGCGGCTCTGGAGCAGCGGCAGAGGGAGCTTTCCTATGAACGCTCGCAGGTGGAGCAGTCTTTAAAGGACGCAGAGAACAACATCGAGTTAAGCGAGCAGTATATGGAACAGTATGAGAAAAAAATGGAGCTTCAGGAAGAGGAGATAGCCAATATTGAAGAGCAGATAGAGCTTTTGCAGGTGGATATCGATGAACTGGGCGTGAAGATAGCCGCAAAGGAAGAGGAGATAAATGAGGGGATAGAAGATTTCAAGAAGCGGCTGCGGGCTATGTATATGAACGGCAGCGACAGCCTTGCCTCTATTTTGGTGGGGTCTTCGGACTTTTACGATATTCTGGCAAGGACGGAGCTTATGGAAAATATGTCCCGCCACGACAATGAGATGATAGACGAATTGACGGGGAAAATAGGCGAGCTTAATCTGCAGAAGGCGGATATGGAGCAAAGACTTAACGAGCAGACGGAAAAGAAAGCCCAGGCGGAAACCGTTCTTGTTGAATTGCGGGAAACCTATGCCAACCATGAACAAACCAAGCAGTGGTATGAGGATCAGGCGGAGGCAAACAGGCAGCGCACCGCCGAGATGGAGATAGAAGAGGCGCAGAACGAAGAGGCTTTGCAGGACTTTATCCGCCGCCGTCAGGAAGAACTGGAGCGGGAGCGTGAGGAAAAACGCCGCCGTGAAGAGGAGGAACGCCGTCAGCGGGAGGAAGAGGAGCGTAAACGCCGTGAAGAAGAAGAACGTCAGCGGCAGGAAGATGAGGAACGCCGCCGCCAGGAGGCAGAGGCTGCGGGAGTAGAATATGTCCCGGAGGACACCGAGGACGACCCCGAACCGGACTATGAGGATGACAATACATACACCTATGCCACGGGGGCATCGGAAGGGTTTATATGGCCCGTGCCCACGGTAAGGAATATGACAGACGGCTACGGAAACAGAAATATTGCGGAAGAGGGCGGAGCCAGCGACTTCCACAAGGGCATTGACATCAACAAGCCCAACTGTGCAGGCGAGCCGATAGTTGCCTCCGCTTCCGGTACTGTCATCACTGCCTCCAACACGGGCAACGGCTACGGCATTCACGTGGTTATTGACCATGGGGACAAGATAGCCACTCTCTATGGGCATATGTCCAGCTGCTGCGTCAACGTTGGCGACGAGGTGGTACAGGGGCAGACTATCGGCTACATAGGCTGCACCGGCTATGCTTACGGCAATCACTGTCACTTTGAAGTTCGTGTGAACGGACAGCATACTAATCCGCTTAATTATGTAAGCATGTAATGATGTAAGGTGTTTTCCCCGCCGCCGGCGGGGAATGACACCGCACGGCAAAGATGTTATCGGCATTATATTCTTACGGCAAGGAGCAAGGGATTGTCTTGCTTCTTGCCTCTTAATATCTTGTCTCTGCGGGAACTCCGGTCAAAATTTGCATATAAGATTTTTTACGGCGGCTGAATCCCATAATTCAATGAGGGATTTGTATCAGGTGGGGAAAATATCTTAAATCA
>JAMOZU010000004.1 GCA_023667745.1 Ruminococcus sp. | reverse complement strand
GCTTCGGACAGCTTTACATTGCGGGGAATGACAGTCCTGTAGACCTTTTGGGGGAAATGCTTCTGAACATCTCCCACTACCTGATTGGTAAGATTGAGCCTTGAGTCAAACATGGTGAAAACTATGCCGTCGATATCGATATTGGGATTATAATGCTTTCTCACCATTTTTATTGACTCCACAAGCTGCGACAGCCCTTCCAAGGAATAAAACTCGCACTGGAGCGGGATAAGGACGCTGTCCGAGGCGCACAGAGCATTCACCGTAAGCAGCGACAGTGAGGGGGGGCAGTCGATAAATATGTAGTCATAGTCGTTTTTCACCGTAAGCAGCTGCATTTTCAGGCGGTTGGAGCGGTTGTCGAGATTGACAAGCTCAATATCCGCTCCCGCAAGAGATGATGTGCTGGTAATAAGAGACACGCCTCTGAATCCGGTCTCCACTATCCCCTCTTCAATTTTTCGCTGACCGATAAGGATATCATAAACCGTTACATTTACCGATTTTTTCTTTACTCCAAATCCGCTGGTGGTGTTCCCCTGTGGATCCATATCTATACATAGGACTTTCTTTCCCCGAACGCCCATCGAAGCGGATAAATTTACCACAGTAGTGGACTTGCCAACGCCGCCTTTCTGATTGGCAACCGCAATAATTTTCGCCATTTTATCCATCCTTTTGCCTTTTTTTGATTTGCTGTATTTTAATTATACCATTACTTCAACTTTTTTTCAATAGACAAAGGCAATAAATTTTGACGAATAAAACAGATACATTATACAAATTTGTAGAATTTTTCAAAAAATGTTCCACATGGAACATACTAAAAAATTGTTCCACGTGGAACATTCCACATGGAACAAAAACTTTTCTAACTTCCAGCCTCTGGTTCTCTATCCTCTAGTTGGGTATCCTGACCACATACTCAATATACTCTTTCTCGTTCTTTTTTGTCACCTCCGCATTTATCCCCGCAGCCTGCATTACTTCAATTGCATGGTTGATGGTGTTTACAAACAGCCTCACGTCTCTGAATGCCCCTCGGCATTTTTTTATCCGCCGCAGTTCCTTGTCCCGTTTCAGTACGTTGTCGATAAGACGCTCGGTATTGTCGACGTTCAGCTTGCGTTCGTATATTTCTTTGATCATCTCTCCCCGCATTTCATCGTTTTCCACCTTTAAAAGCGCACGGGCATGCCTTTCGGTAAAGCCGTATTCGGTTATCTTTATGCGGTCGTTTCTGGGTAGCCGCAAAAGACGCAGCTTGTTGGCAACGGCTGACTGGGTTTTACCCAATCTCACTGCCACGTCCTCCTGCGTAAAACCGAAAAGTTCTATCATGCTTTTCATTGCCTCCGCTTCCTCGAAAAAGTTAAGGTCTTTCCTTTGCATATTTTCCACAAGGCTCATCATTGCCGAGCCTCGTTCGGTGGTCTCGATAACGATGCAGGCTATTTCCGTAAGCCCGCAAAGTTTTGACGCACGCAGCCGCCTCTCCCCTGCCACCAGCTCAAACCCAACGTCTACCCGCCGTACGATTATGGGCTGGATAAGTCCGTTGGTCTTAATGCTTGCCGCCAGGTCTTCCAAGTCCTCGCTGTCAAACAGCCGTCTGGGCTGATTGGGATTGGGATATATCCTGTCCATATCTATCTCGATAACCTTGCCCACAGCCTTTTCGTTTAATATTGCCGAGCTTATTGCGTCAAAAATTTTAAGTTTTGATGCCGCCATAATATCACCTTGCCTTTGTATAAATTTTCCCTGATATTATTTTAGCTTATTTTATTCGTTAAATAAAGAGAAATTTTTCGGGAAAATGCGGATAATTTTCCGACACTTTCCCGAAAAATCACTTTTTCATTTTTTATTTTTCATTATCTTCCCGCTGTTTCGGGGATATTTTGTCGGACAGGCTGATATTTTTCTTACTGTAACGGCTATCCTTTTATCACCGCAGGGAAGAGAGTATTCTGTTATTTTTTCCGTCCTGCCCCCCAGTTTTTCTATTATATCATCCCCCTCTTTAAAATCTTCCTTTGGTCCTTTTAATGCAATAAACGCTCCTCCGGTTTTAACGAATGGCAGGCAATACTCTGCGAGAACAGGCATTGCCGCCACCGCTCTTGCTATGGCAACATCGTATTGTTCCCGATACACTTCTTTTTTGCCTGCTTCCTCAGCCCTGCCGTGGATACAAAGAACATTTTCGGTAACAGCGGATACTTCCTTTAAAAAATTCACCCGCTTGTTTTGGCTGTCAAGCAAGGTCATATCAAGGTCATTGCGGTAAATTTTCATGGCAAGCCCCGGAAATCCCGCCCCCGTGCCTACATCTATCACCTTTGCACCTTTTGATATATCAATCATTTCAAACACAAGCAAGCTGTCAAGAAAATGTTTTTCGGATATTTCATTCGGCTCTGTTATCCCCGTCAGGTTCATTACCTTGTTTTTTTCAACCAGCATATCCGCATATTTATCCATTTTTTTAAAGCATACGTCCGAAAGTTCAAGACCCGCCCTTTTAAAAATATCTTCTGTAAAATCCTTATCCAGCATATTTTTTCTCCTTTTTTCAACAACTGGGACAGCTTATTGTTGAATGTTTCCTTTTCTTTGCTTTGACAGCCAAATAATAAGTACGCTTACATCAGCGGGAGAAACACCCGATATTCTCCCTGCCTGCCCGATATTCTCCGGCTTTACCTTGTTGAGCTTTTCTGTAGCCTCCAATGAAAGCCCCCCTATGCTGCCGTAATCAATATCACCGGGCAGTTTTTTCTCCTCCAATTTTCTTATATGCTCTATCTCCGCAAGCTGACGGGAAATGTACCCCTCGTATTCTATCCGCAGACTTGCCTGTTCCCTTACCTCATAGCTAAGTTCACGTCTGCCCTTGTCAAAGGGAGCAATGTCGTCATAACACAGCTGCGGACGTTTGATAAGGTCGGACAGCTTCACTTCTCCTCTTATTGCCGCTGTTCCCTTGGAAACAAGCATTTCATTAAGCTCATCGCTTGGAGAAGCTGTCGTAGTCTTCAGCCGTTTTACCTCGTTTTCGATCTGTTCCTCTTTTTGCAGAAACTGCTCATAACGTTCACAGCTTATAAGACCCACCTTATAACCTATAGGCGTAAGCCTCTCGTCCGCATTATCCTGCCGCAGAATAAGACGGTATTCGCTGCGGCTCGTCATCATTCTGTAGGGATCGCTGCACCCTTTTACAACAAGATCGTCAATAAGAGTACCGATATAGGATGACGACCGAGAAAGAATTATCTGCTCCCTCCCCATTACCGCCAATGCCGCATTTATCCCTGCCACAAGTCCCTGTGCCGCAGCCTCTTCATAGCCGGATGTTCCGTTGAACTGCCCTGCTCCGTAAAGCCCCTTTACCGCCTTAAATTCAAGAGTAGCCCTCATTTCCGTTGGGTCGCAGCAGTCGTATTCTATGGCATATGCGCTCCGCATTACTTCAACATTTTCCAGTCCCTTGATAGTCCGCAGAAATTTTATCTGAACGTCTTCCGGAAGAGACGAAGACATTCCCTGCAAATAATATTCCTCCGTTGTAAGCCCCATAGGTTCAATAAAAAGCTGATGCCGCTCCCTTTCGGGAAACCTCATTACCTTATCCTCTATCGACGGACAGTACCTGGGACCTACCCCGCTTATCCTGCCCGAATACAGCGGCGAGCAGTGGATATTTTCCCTTATTACCCTGTGAGTTTCCTCATTGGTGTGAGCCATATAACAGGAAACGATATTTTTCATATTATGCCTGTCCGTCTCAAAGGAAAAGGGCTGAATATCCTCGTCCCCCCGTTGTTCGGTCATTTTTGAAAAATCAATGCTCCTTTTGTGAACTCTGCACGGCGTGCCTGTTTTGAACCGCTTTATGGTAAGTCCTATCCTCCGCAGGTTTTCCGACAGAAGATTTGCGGGCAAGGTGGAATCCGGACCGCTTGCATAAGAGACCTGCCCTATATGTATGACCCCTTTAAGATACGTCCCCGTGGCAATTATCGCTTTTTTAACATTATAGACCGCTCCCAGAGAAGTAACGACGCCTTTTACGCAGCCCTCCTCTGCAATTATATCCGCAATTTCCCCCTGCTTTATATCCAGATTTTCCTGCTCCTCGCATACTCTTTTCATATATTCATGATACTTTACCCTGTCCGCCTGAACCCGCAGACTATGCACTGCGGGACCTTTCCCCCTGTTGAGCATTCTGCTTTGAATATAGCAAATGTCCGCCGCCTTGCCCATTTCTCCGCCCAAAGCATCGATCTCCCTGACAAGATGACCCTTTGCAGTCCCGCCGATAGAGGGGTTACAGGGCATATTTGCAATGCCGTCAAGAGTAATGGTAAAAAGGACTGTCCTTACCCCCAGCCTTGCTGCGGCAAGAGCTGCCTCCACTCCCGCATGCCCCGCTCCTATAACAGCAACATCATATTCGCCCATAAAATATTTTTCCATTTATAAACACCCGCTTAAAACATACTAATATTCCCGTAAAAAATGTTCCATGTGGAAATAATGTTCCACGTGGAACATTTTTTAAAACATATTTCCATGCGGAACAATGTTCCACGTGGAACATTTTCACTCGGAACATTCCTACTTTCCAACGCAGAAATGCGAAAACACCTCATTCACCACCGCCTCGCTTACCCTCTCTCCCGTAAGCTCCAGCAGACAGTTGAGAGCGTCATCAAGGACTATATTAACAGCGTCTATGGTAATCCCGCCCTTTAACGCCTCCAACGCCTCTTCAACAAAACCCTGCGCCCTGTCAAGGCATATTTTCTGCCGCTCGTTTACCGTAATATCATCATACGCCATATTTCCCATAAACAGCTTTTCCAGAACTTCCCGCAGTTTATCCGCTCCCTCGCCCTTTTTTGCGGATATATCCATAACATTCTCAAAATTTTCTTCAATCAAACTCCTGTCCGTCTTCCCCTCTTTGTCAGACTTGTTGATACAAGCTATCACCTTTGCCCCCTTTAGCTCGCCGCACATTTTTATAAGCCGCTCATCATCATCATTCAGCTCTTCCCCGTTGTCAAAAACAGCTATCACAAGATCGGCATTCTTTATCTTCTCTTCCGCTTTCTTTATCCCTATCCCCTCTATAATATCTTCCGAACTTCTCAGTCCCGCCGTGTCCGAAAGCCGTAAAACAATATCCCCCAGCCGAACGCTCTCTTCCACAATATCCCTTGTGGTTCCCGCAATATCCGTCACAATGCTTTTTTCATACCCCGCCAGCAAATTCATAAGCGTGCTTTTTCCCACATTGGGTCTCCCCGCAATTACCGTTTCTATCCCTGCCTTTAATATTCTCGTATTATCGTATACCTCCGATATTTTCTTTAATTCTGCCGAAATCTCTTCCAATTCGCCTTTCAATCCCTCTTCCCCTATTTCCGGAATATCTTCCTCCGGATAATCCACCCACGCCCCTATCTGCCCCAGTATCTTCACAAGCCTGTCCGAATATACTTTTATCCTCTTATATAAGCTCCCCTCTTTTACACTTCTCGTTCTCCTGTAAACATCATTACCCTCCGCAGAAATAATATCCATAACCGATTCCGCTTCCGTAAGGGACATTTTTCCGTTAATATAAGCCCTCTTGGTAAACTCCCCCGCAGCAGCAGGATATGCCCCCGCTTCCAATACCCTCCGCAGTACCTTTTCCGTTACATATATCCCCCCATGGCAGGAAATTTCCGCCGTATTTTCCCCCGTATATGACCTCGGCGCACGATATATGCTTATCACGCCATCATCTATTTTTTCCCCGTTTCCGTCAATAACATATCCGTAAGCGCAGCTGTACCCATCCATTTTCGAAGGCAGTCCCTTTCTTGAAACGCACTTGAAAACCTTGTCCGCCGTTTCAAACGCCTTTTCTCCGGAAATTCTTATAACGCCTATCCCCCCAGCCGATCTTGGAGTGGATATGGCGGCAATTGTCTTGTCCTCGTAAATCATAATTGACCCTCATTTATTTCATGCAAAATGTTCCTTTGGAAATATATTCCTGTGGAAATAATGTTCTACGTGGAACATTTTTTTATAAATTGTTTCTCAGAAATAATGTTCCACGTGGAACATTTTCACATCAGCAAAGGCAAGAGGACATACACCCTCTTGCCTCCGCTTGCCGAAAATATATCTCAAAAATCTATCTTGTCGTAAAGTCCGCCGTCTGTAATGCTGTCCTCCGGCTTAGGCTTCTTGTAATCCTTTTCAAAGGACGTTTTCATAAGATCCATGGAAGAGCGGCGTTCTATCTTTCTCTCCCCTATTCCCCCTCGCCTGTCGCTTCTTCTTCCCCTCTTGTCATAGCCGCCCTTTCTTTCGGGTCTTCCGCTGACAGAGGAAATAACTACCTTCCTGTAAGGCTCTTCCCCTATGCTTTTTGAGGTAACTCCCTCTATCTCTCCCACAGCCGCATGGATTATCCTCCTCTCATAAGGATTCATCGGTTCCAACGTCTTTGTGCATCCTGTCCGCAAAACAAACCTTGATATCTTCCTTGCCAGTTCTTCCAATGCTTCCTTTCGCCTCTCACGGTAGCCGCAGCAGTCAAGAGTTATTCTGTAATATTCCTTGTCGCTCCTGTTTGCCGCCATTCCCGCAAGATACTGGAGCGAATCAAGAGTCTCCCCTCTCCTGCCGATAACAGCCCCGGATGTCTCCCCGGAAATGTCTATAAGCGCACCGTCTTCGCTTTCGGTCACCGTAAGCTCTGCATCTATATCCATGCTTTCAAGTATTCTCTTGATATACTCTGCAGCTGTCTCCGCCTTTGAGGGGTCATATTCCGCCGCAACCACAGCGTCCTTCCTGCCTATTCCGAGGATACCCTTTTTCTCTTCCTCGATAACTGTAAACTCTATTTTTTCAAGGTCTGCCTTAAAAAACTCCGCTGCCTTTGCCTTTGCCTCTTCAACGGTATTTGCGGTAAATTCCTTCCTCATACGGATAACTTCCTTTCTATTATATAGATTAGGCGAACTTTTCGCCTTAGGTAAGCTATAGCCTTGCAGCCTGTGTTACTTCTCCCCGTCCTCCTCTTTGTATACCCCGCCGTACTTTTCAGCCTGCCGCCGTCTTGCTTCTGCGATTATCTTTCTTTCGTATTCTTTCATCTGGGAATTGCTGAGTTTTATCTCCCCGTCCTCATCGTCCCCGGAGATCTTCGCAGTGGAAATTCGCCTTGCGCCTGTATTATTATTTGCCTCATTCTGCTGTTTTAACTGTTCCTGAAGCAATTCGTTATATTTTTCCATAAATCCCGAACGCTTTTTGTTCTTGTTCTTCATCTTATCCTTTTCAATAAGTTTCTGAACATATTCGGGAGTGTATATCTTGTTCAGCACAACCATCTGAATTATCCCCACCAGCGACGAGCAGGTCCAGTAGAAGCTGATACCCGCAGGAAGAGAGTAATACAGGGGAACATATATAATAGGCAAAACATAGAACATAATGTTCATGCTCCCCATCTGTGCCGCCGCCTCAGGGTTGAGCTTTTTCTGCTTCCGATTGTTGTAAAAAGTGGTGCATATCTGAATAAGTCCCGATAATAAAGGGATTATCAGCAGCCCCACAGATGCCGCCGTCCAGACGTGTCCCTCTTGAAAAATAATGTTCGGAGAAACGCCTAAATCAATAAATCCGAAAAGCATATTGTCAAAATCCAATATTTTTTGAACTATGTCCGCCCCAATGCCGCCGTCGGTAAACATTGCGGGATTTTCCTTTACCGCCTGCAATATAAACAGCTCCGGGCGGGAGGAAAAACTGCTGTTCCCCTCAAACAAGGGCGCAGCAACCGTCTTTAACGCCTCAATGGTATCCTTCCCTATCCTTGCCACATGGGTAAGCGGTCTGTATACCACGTCTATCATACCGAAAAGCACGAACATCTGCAAAAACATCGGCAGACAGGAGGACATGGGATTGATATTTTCCTCCGCATACAGCTTCATCTGCTCTTCCTGCAGCTTCGTCGGATTATTTGCGTATTTTTTCTTTAACGCCTCTAATTTCGGCGCAAACGCCGCATTAGCCGCCACCATCTTCTGCTGCTTTACCGAAAGCGGGAACAGCAAAAGTCTCATAATTACCGTAAATATAGCAATAGCTATACCGTAATTCTTTACCAGCGAATACACGGGCCACATAATAAGCCCCAGTAAACTGCCTATAAGCTCCGAAATAAAACCCATATTGCCTCACTTTAATTCTTTTCCCCGGCAAATTTAAAACAACCTGCCGAACTCTTTGTTTATTTTTTCGTCAGCCCGCAGGGGCTTCATATCTCAAGCATTTCAAGAAAACTTAATAACCGTTAATTATTAACTATCCTCGTCCTGCATTTTTTCCTTTTTATAATATAGCAGATCGAACTTTTCCGGAACATAGTCCACTCCGCCTCTTGACCAAGGGTTACACCGCAGTATCCTCCAACTCCCCAGTATAACGCCTTTCACAGCCCCGTGCCTTCTTATCGCCTCAACAGCATATGCCGAACAGCCCGGATAATACTTGCAGCAAGGCGGCAGACAGGGAGAAACTATCTTTTGATAAACCTTTATGGGAAATATCAAAACAGCCTTAACCGCTTCGCCTATCCTTTCCCTTATCATCATTTTTCTTCACTGTCCTTTTTGCATAGGGGTCTCTCATTTTCGGGATCACTCGTCCTTCAAAAAAACTTACTATATCTCCGGTCTTGCATTCGGTGCTCCTGTCCCTTGCAGCCACAACAATGTCAAAACCTCTCGGAAAGTCCTTTTCGCATTCTCTGTAAGCCTGCCTTATGACCCGCCTCGCACGGCTTCTCTTTACCGCATTCCCTATCTTTTTTCCCGTGGAAATTCCTATGCGGTTAAAATTCCTTCCGTTTTTCCTGAAATACACCGTGCATATCCCGCAGGAAACAAAAACACCCTTGCCGTAAAGCCTCGTAAAATCCCTGTTATCCTTTATTCTGACAGTGTAGAGCATAGAAAACTCCTTTCTAAAAAATATGACCACAAATTCGGTTTGTGGTCACAAATTTCAGAAACCGTTTACCAATATCAATAGGTAAGTGTCTTTCTTCCCTTGGCACGTCTGCGAGCCAGTACCTTTCTGCCGTTTTTGGTAGACATTCTTTTCATAAAGCCATGCTCTTTTTTTCTGTGGAGCTTCTTGGGCTGATAAGTTCTTTTCATATTTTCTCCTCCTTCGGGTAAATTTTGTTTATAAGGGAAATATACATTACAGCAATACCCTATCAATTCTATATTATACCTTAAAACACCCCCTCCTGTCAAGTGTTTTTCATAAATTTCTTAAAAATTTAATATTTTAAATGGTACTCCAAAAATTTTTCCGTCAATAATTGTTTATTTTCAATAAAATGCTGTCTTTGTTAATATTTACATCACATATAATTACGATCTTTTTAATATAATTATTTTAACATAAAATGTTATATAAACTTGACCCGTCTTTTTTTATTCTCTCCCCATTCGACCCGTATCATCTTCCGCAGCCGGAATTTTCCGTTTTTTTAATAAAATTTTTAAAAGAAATACAATTCAAACACAAATAATTCATATAGTCATATTGACAAATTCACGAAAAAATAGTATAATAAATTTAAGCAATACTGACAAAACTTCCCATAACATAAATTTTATGTTATTTTATATAAATTATTATTTCCAATTTGCAGTAATCTCTAAGAAAAAGACGACCGAATCTAATTTTTAATTTTGCAGATTTCACAAATGCCTATGCAGAGCGGATTTTTCCCGACTGCGGCAGGAAAAATCCGCAAATCAAAACTTCTCAAATAAACAGGACGGTGAGTTCATGACAAATAAAGGAAGAATAGCAAAAAGAATAGCTGCGGCGTTGACAGCCGCATTGTCTCTGGTTGCCATGGCATGGATGGTGTCGGGAATCGTCAGAGAAAATCTCGACTCCGCAAAGGAAATACTCTATGCTGTAGCAATAACAGGCGTAGGGCTTGCAGTTGCCGCACTTTGCGTGATTTTTTACGAAAGAAGCGTCAGAACATCAAAGGAACTGGAAAATCAGGTAAAGCTTATGAACAAGCTTACCTCCATGGCAATAATATGGGACACTTCATTCAAATATTTCAAAGTAAACAGCGAATTTATCAAGGCAACGGGATATACGGAAAAAGACCTTAACAGTTTTTCTGTCCTCCGGAAAGTCCTCCCCAAGGACGCATTTTCGGATAACCTGCAATCCATCATCAACAGCCGTGACGAAGAGTTCAACATCAAATGCAAAAACGGCGGCACGGTCTGCACCCTGTGGAACACCTCCATACTTTCCAGCTTTACAAGGCGGAGAAACAGCATTACCGTAATGCTGTCCATTGGTCTTGACCTTACGGAAAACCACAATATGCGCCAGAAGCTCATCACCTATTCAGAACAACTGGCTGACAGCGAAAGAAAATATTCCATCTCCATGGGACTTTCCGAAATAGGTCTTCTTTTAAAAGAAAAAAATTCTTCAAGATTTTATGCCTCCGAGCAGCTCTGCAAGGCGTTGGGTCTTGTTTCCGACAACGGCTTTGTGGACTCGGACGACCTGCGGGCGGCGTTTCACCCGAAAGACAAGGTCATCTTTGACGCATTTGCCCAAGGAAAGAAAAACTCTTCGGAAAATTTAGCCGAAAACGAGATACACTCCGTTGATTTCCGTGCAATGAGTGCGGACGGCGAGTATCACTGGTATAATTTCCGCTTCAAAGCCCTTGCCGAGGACGAAAAGGGAGTTGAAATAGGCGGTGCTGTCATGGATATTACCAAAGACAAGGAAAAAGACCTTGTTATCGAGCATATGGCATATATCGACGATGTTACCGGCATCTACAACCGCAACAAGTTTATGGCTTTGGGGAACGAACTTTTACAGTGCCTTAACAGCGATGCAGGTGTTGACTATTGGGTAATTGTTATGGATATAGACGATTTCCACATCATCAACGATACCTGCGGCTATAACACCGGTGACTACCTCCTTAAAGAAATAGCCGCCGTTATCAGTGCAAACCTTACCGAAGGCGGCTTTAACGCCCGCATAGGCGGCGACAACTTCGCCCTTATCATAAGAGCTGAGGACAAAAACGAGCAGACCCCCCTGTCTCTCCTTGAGCGCATTCAGGCGGATATCGCCCTTATAGGCGGTATGGGTCTGGAAAATCAGAACATCTCCTGTTCGGCGGGCTACTGCCTCATGTCCGATGAAAAGTCCTCCGACTTTGCCCAAGTTCTTGATAGGTCGGAATTTGCCCTTAACCTTTCGGACGGTTCGAGAAGCTCGGTTATCCGCTTCGACAGCCATGCCCACGATAAGATAATCGCAGGGAACGAAATAGAGCGCAGTCTCTCAAAAGCCCTTGACAACAACGAGCTTGTTCTCTACTACCAGCCGAAAATAAGCCTTGACGATGGCAGCGTTATGGGAATGGAAGCCCTTATCAGATGGGTGCGTCCGGATGGCACGGTCGTCCCCCCAAGCGACTTTATCCCGGTAGCGGAAAGCTCCCTGCTTATTACAAAAATAAGCCGCTTCGTCCTTTTCGAGGCATGCAGGCAGAATAAAGCATGGCAGGATATGGGGCTTGCCCCCGTGACAGTTTCCGTAAACCTTACAGCCATAGACTTTTATCAGACCAACGTTACCGAAAGCATACAGACAGCTCTTGCCGAAACCGGGCTTGCCCCCCGCTGGCTCGATGTGGAGCTTACGGAAAGCCTTGCCCTTAAAGACATAGACCACGCCGTCAGCCAGATGAACGAGATAAAAGAGCTGGGCGTTAAACTCTCCATGGACGATTTCGGAACGGGATATTCTTCCCTTTCTTACATTCAGATACTTCCCATAACCGTATTAAAACTTGACAGATCGTTCATAATGTATCTGGAGGAAGACGAGATTTCCCGTGAGATAGTCTCCGCAGTTATCCGCATTGCAAAATCAAAAAAAATAGAGACCATAGCCGAAGGCATAGAGACCCCCGGGCAAGCGGAAATACTTAAGGAATCCGGCTGCGACCAGGCTCAGGGATATTTCTTCGGAAAGCCCATGCCAAGGGATAAATTCGAGGAATTTTTAAGAAGCCGCCAGCCCAAAAAGCCTGTTGCCGCAAAGGTTACGGCTAAGAAAAAAGTTGTCAGAGAGGCAGTCACAGCCGAACCCGCATCTCCGGAAATGTCCGAATAAAAACGCCCTTTGCATATTGCAGGCATTGCAGGCATTCCCCGATATTTTAAATATCTGCAAGCGTAAACTCCCAATAAACAAAAATACAGGAGGTTCATTTTATGGCAAAAAAACGTATAGGAATACTCACCAGCGGAGGCGACTGCCCCGGACTCAACGCCACCATAAGAGGCGTTGCAAAAGCGTGCTTTGAGACCTTCGGCAATGAAAAAGTCCAGATAATAGGCATACAAAACGGCTACTACGGACTTATCAACAACATCGCAAGGGAAATGGAAAGCTCCGAATTTTCGGGCATTCTTACCAGAGGCGGCACTATCCTCGGTACAAAGCGGCAGCCATTTAAAATGATCTCCAACATCGGCGAGGACAATGTTGACAAAGTAAAGCAGATGAAAAACACCTACAAGGACTTAAAGCTGGATTGTCTTCTGACCCTCGGCGGCAACGGCACTCACAAAACAGCCAATCTTTTAAGTCTTGAAGGGCTTAATGTAATAGGGCTTCCCAAGACTATCGACAACGACATTTACGGTACGGACGTTACCTTCGGCTTTCACACCGCCGTTGACATCGCCACGGACGTTATCGACCGTCTCCACACCACCGCCGCCTCTCACAGCCGTATCCTTATGGTTGAGATAATGGGCAACAAAGCGGGCTGGCTTACCCTTTATTCGGGCATAGCCGGAGGAGCGGACGCCATAATTATCCCGGAAATTCCCTATGATGAGGACAAAATATGCGATGCAATGCAAAAGCGGGCGGACAGCGGACACAGCTTCTCCATAGTGGCAGTAGCCGAGGGAGCATACAGCAAAGAAGAAGCGAAGCTGAAGAAAAAGGAGCGGGCTCGTCTGCGGCAGGAAGCGGGGATAACTACCATGACCTCCTCCATTGCCGCCAAAATACAAAAGGAAACCGGCATTGAAACAAGAGTATGCGTTCCCGGACATATGCTTAGAGGCGGCAGCCCCTCCGCCTATGACAGACTTCTTGCCACCCAGTTCGGCGTTCGTGCCGCACAGCTCATATCCGACGGCAAATACGGATATTCCGTTGCCATGGTAAACGGCAGGATAAGCCAGAACCCCCTTGACGAGGTAGCCGGGAAAACAAAATTCGTCGACCCGGAGGATAATTATGTTGTGACCGCAAAGGATATAGGAATATCTTTCGGTGACTGATTTTGCGGATATATTTCTTAATAACAAAAAGAGGAAAGGCATTTGCTTTTCCTCTTTTTTCTTGACACAAAAAATATTTCCTGTCATAGGTGGGAAAAAGAGGCTGCTGCGGTTGCAACAGCCCCCGAATATTTACTCTTCCTCTTCTGTCTCTTCCTCTCCGTCTATCTCCGTCTCTTCCTCAACCGTCTCATTCAACTCCTCATTTTTTGCATTTTCCATATCGCGGGCTATCTCCTCTTCGCTGGGCTGCTCTACCTCTGCAGTCTCTGCGCTGTCGTCATGCTCGGTTCTGGTAAAGGCTGCCACTTTGTCCTCCCCGGTCACTCTCATAAGCCTTACCCCGGTGGCATACCTGCTCATTATCCTTATATCGCAGGCTCTTATGCGAATAATCACGCCGTCGGAGGCTATCATAATAATGTCGTCCTCTTCGTCCACTATCTTTATGCCGCAGACATAGCCCTTGTCCTCATTGGCCTTATAGTTAAGCAGACCGCAGCCGCCCCTTTTCTGAATGCGGTAATCTTCCAGCTTTACCCGTCTCCCCAGTCCCTTTTCGGTAACCGTAAGAACAGCCGCTCCCTCTCTTACTCTTGCCATGGAAACAACCTTGTCCCCGGTACGCAGCCTTATCGCCTTTACGCCGTGAGCCGTCCTGCTCATAGGTCTCATATCCGATTCTTCTATTCTTATAGCATATCCATTGCGTGTTGCAATAATAAGCTGTGCGCTGCCGTCGGTAAGCCTTACTCCCGCAATTTCGTCCCCCTCGTCAAGTCCCACAGCCCGCAGACCGTTTTTGCGGACATTTTTGTAAGCCGAAAGAGGAGTTCTCTTTATTTTGCCTTCCCTTGTTACCATTATAAGGAATTTGCCGTCATCATAATCGGAAGTCTTTAACATAGCCGCTATTTTTTCGTCTTCGGCCAAAGGCAGCATATTTATAATATTCGCACCTCTTGCCTGCTTAGACCCCTCTGCTATCTCAAAGCACCTCAGCTTGTACATTATCCCCTTGTTGCTGATAAACAGAACGTCGTCATGGGTGGAGGAGATAAACATCTCCTTTACAAAGTCTTCTTCCCTCTGTTTAAGTGAGGAAACGCCCTTGCCGCCTCTCTTCTGTGTCTTGTACTCGCTTATGGGCTGCCGCTTGATATAGCCTATGTCCGTCAGCGTAACAACGCATTCCTCCACGGGGATAAGGTCTTCCACATCTACCTCTCCGCTGACATTTTCAATGGCAGTCTTCCGCTCGTCCCCGTACTTTTTCTTCATATCCTCCAGCTCGTCAGAAACGATCTGCAATACCCTAACGTTATCCGAAAGAATTTCTCTGAAATCCTTTATCTTGATATTAAGCTCCGCCAACTCCGTTTCAATGCCCTGCCGCTCCATATTGGAAAGCTGATACATTCTCATCTGGGCAATAGCCTCCGCCTGCTCGTCGGTAAGCCCGAATTTTTCGCAAAGGCGGGTCTTTATCTCTCCTATGTTTTCCGAAGTGCGGCATATTTTAATTACCTCTTCAATATTATCCGAGGCAATGATCATGCCCTCTAAAATATGCGCCCTCTTTTCAGCCTTGTCAAGGTCGAACTTAGTCCGCCGCCTGATGACCTCCACCTGGAAATCGATATATTCCTGTATCATCTGCTTTAGAGTAAGCACCTTCGGCTCACCGTTCACAAGAGCCAGCATTATAACTCCCACAGACTCCTGCAATTGGGTAAACTGATACAGGCGGTTGAGCACCACCGTGGGAACAGCATCTTTTTTAAGGTCTATAACCACTCTTACCTTGTTGTCCTTATCCGACTCGTCCCGAACGCCCGAAATGCCGTCTATCCTCTTGTCTTTTCCAAGCTCGGCTATCCTCTCAATCATGACCTTTTTGTTGACCATGTAGGGAATTTCCGAAATGATTATCCTACGGTGATTCTTTTGCTCTTCAATTTCCGCCCTGCCCCGGAGTATTACCTTTCCCCGCCCGGTGGCATAAGCGGCGCGAATGCCCGCCCTGCCCATGATTATCCCGCCTGTGGGAAAATCAGGACCTTTTACATGTTCCATCAGCTCGTCAAGGGTAGCCTCGGGATTTTTTATAACAGCCTGAACGGCGTTTATTACCTCTCTTAAATTATGAGGCGGGATATTGGTAGCCATACCGACGGCAATACCCACCGACCCGTTCACCAAAAGGTTGGGAAACCGTGAGGGCAGCACCGTAGGCTCCTGAAGCCTGTCATCGTAGTTTGTGGTAAAATCCACTGTGTTTTTGTTTATATCCGTAAGCATTTCAAGGGTCATTCTGCCCATTCTTGCCTCGGTATAACGGTAAGCTGCAGGAGGATCGCCGTCAAGAGAACCGAAGTTTCCGTGACCGTCCACCAAAGTATACCTTAAAGAAAAGTCCTGCGCCAAACGCACCAACGCATCATAAACGGAAGCGTCGCCGTGGGGGTGATACCGTCCGAGAACAGAACCTACCGTATCGGCGCACTTTCTGTACTCCTTGTCGGGAGTAAGCCCGTTTTCATACATGGTGTACAAAATTCTCCTGTGTACCGGCTTCAAGCCGTCCCGCACGTCGGGCAAAGCTCTTGAAACTATTACCGACATGGAATACTGCAAAAATGATTCTCTCATTTCCTTTTCAATATCCCTGTCAATATACTTGCTGTTCAAACTGAAAAAATCTTCCGACAAAACAAACAACTCCTAATAGATGCAAGAGGCAGGAGGCAAGAAGCAAGAGTTTCTGTGCTCATTTCTCTTGAAATTATTTTTAGATGTTCCTTACGGAACATCACTTTTCCTTAAACCTTACCCCCATAATATTGGACAGCTTATCCTTTATCCGGGTCACATCATAAGCCTTGAACGCCCCCTTCGGGATAACGAAAACATTCACCCTCTTTATGTAGACCACATACAGCTTGTCCGTTTCCACTATCTCCACCCCGCTGTTATCCAGATGAATTACCGTCGCAGGCGGTAAATTGTCTCCTTCCCCTTTTTCCTCCCTTTCGGCATTTTCTTCACTTCCGTCATTCTCCCCCATTTCTTCCCCTTTGTCATTATACGGGTCGTATATTGTTGAAATAATTATCTTATTTGTATAAACTTCCGCCTTATACTTTGTACCTTCAAGCTCCTTTATAGCCGCCGCAAGCCTCTTATAAGTCCCCTTGGGACGAATAAGTATATAAACTCCCAGTATAATACATACAAGTATCAACATATAGGAGAAAAACACATCTTCCCCCTGTTCCGCTCCCATAATATTGACCAACTGCGACAAAAGCCCCAGTATCACCAGTACCATCTGCAAAGCAACACCCTTATAAACATACCTTTTCTGAAACACCTTAAAGCCGCTTAAAATATCGTTGCTGCTGCTTTCATATTCACCTTCGGCTATTTTCTCATCAAGAGAAGCCCTGCCGTCGTCATACATTTCATCAAACGCCATTTATCTACTCCTTATCCTTTAATTTTTACTCTTTGTATAATATTTGATTATTATACAAATTTACAATCTGTATAATTATACTATTGATAAATTATATATCCAACTCGCTGACATACTTTGCATTCTTCTCGATAAACTCCCGCCTGGGTTCTACCTTGTCCCCCATAAGAATGGTAATTATCTCGTCCGCCTTGGCAGCGTCCTCAAGATTTACCTTAAGCATGGTGCGGGTCTCCGGATTCATGGTAGTTTCCCACAGCTGCTCCGGGTCCATCTCGCCAAGACCTTTGTAACGCTGGATATTTACCTTGCCGTCTCCCTCCTCTTTCATCTGGGCGATATACATATCCCTCTCCTCGTCCGAAAAGGCATATTTCGCCACTTCCTTTTTCCCCTTTTTCTTTGAAACCTTGAAAAGAGGCGGCTGGGCAATGTAAATATTGCCGTTTATAATAAGCTCTTTCATATATCTGAAAAAGAACGTCAGCAAAAGCGTGCGGATATGAGACCCGTCCACGTCCGCATCCGCCATAATAATGACCTTTCCGTAACGGAGCTTTTCTATGTTAAAATCCTCCCCGATAGATGTCCCCAACGCCGCTACCACAGGCATCAGCTTTTCATTGCCGTAAACCTTGTCAATGCGGGCTTTTTCCACATTGAGCATCTTCCCCCACAGCGGCAGTATTGCCTGATAGCGGGCGTTTCTCCCATTTTTCGCCGAGCCACCCGCAGAGTCTCCCTCGACTATATACAGCTCCGTCAAAGCCGTGTCCTTGTCGTAGCAGTCGGAAAGTTTTCCCGGCAAAGATGCGCTGTCCATGGCGGACTTCCGCCTTGCGGTCTCTCTTGCCTTTTTTGCAGCCTCTCTTGCCTTTCTTGCATTGTCAGACTTTTCAAAAACCGCATGCGCCTGCTCCGGATTTTCCTCAAAGTAACACATCAGCTTTTCGCTTACAATGTTCTCCACCAAGGGTCTCGCTTCAGGATTGCCCAGCCTCCCTTTGGTCTGTCCTTCAAATTCGCAATTGGTGAGCTTTACGGAAATTATCGCCGTAATCCCCTCCAGTACATCGTCCAAAAGCAGCTTGTCTCCGTTTTCCTTTATAAGATTATACTTTTTCCCGTATTCGTTAACGGTCTTTATAAGCGCACTCCTGAAACCGCTCTCATGGCTGCCGCCGTCGGTGGTGTGTATGTTGTTGGCAAAGGAGCGGACATCATCGTTGTAACTGTCGTTCCACATGAGAGCCACCTCCGCCGTGGAATCTCCCTTTTTCCCCTCAATGTATATCACCTCTTCCGAAAGAGGCTCCAATCCCTTTACTTTGTGGATATGCTCAACAAATTCCCTTATTCCGTTTTCGTAATAAAGGGTCTCCGTTACCTCCTCTTCTCCCCTTTTGTCGGAAAAAATTATCTTTACCCCCGCATTCAGAAAAGCCTGTTCCCGCAAACGCTTTGAAAGAGTTTCATAGTCATATTCCGTGGTCTCGGTGAACACAATAGGATCGGCTTTGAATTTTACAGCCGTACCCGTTTCGGAAGTCTCCCCAATAACCTTCATCTCTTCCTTATATTCACCGCCGTTTTCAAACCTCTGGTAATGGATATTTTTCCCGTCCTTTACCGTCAGCTCCAGCCAGCTTGACAGCGCATTTACAACCGAAGCGCCCACCCCGTGCAAACCTCCGGACATCTTGTAGCCGCCCCCGCCGAACTTTCCCCCCGCATTCAGCTCCGTGTAAACCACCGTAGCCGCAGAGATTCCCTCCGTCGGGTGAATGCCCGTGGGAATGCCCCGCCCGTTGTCCGTCACTTCCACTATATTGTCCGGATATATATTTACATTTATCTCGCTGCAATACCCCGCCAATGCCTCGTCAATGGCGTTATCCACTATCTCGTAAACCAGATGATGAAGCCCCTTGGGACCGGTTGAACCTATATACATTCCCGGTCTTTTCCTTACATGCTCCAGTCCCTTTAATACCTGTATATCCTCTTCCGTGTAATCCTGTTCCACCTTGCTGATACTGTTGAAATTTTCAGACATTTTAAAATACTCCTTCTGACAGAGGCAAGAATTTTCAGAAGCAAGAATCTTACCTCTTCAAAAAATATCTTTGCTCTTTTTTATCTTTTTACATTTTATATAAACTACCGTTTTTTATCCGGTAAATTTTTTCTGTTTTTTTCTATCCTCTTTATTATCGCAGAAGAGGACAACGCCGAAATATACACCCTTTCTTTTCTCATTTCCACCGCCACCGTAAAACTTTTGGGCATATCATACGACACCGTAACCGCATTTTTCCTTTTCCCCGCCCCCGCCAGAAATTCCCTTGTGTTTTTCGACACGGAAGTATTCTCAATGTCGAAAACTCCTATAATATCCCCCGCCCTTACCACCGTTTCGCTCCCCAGATGAACATACATAAAAATTCCCCTAACTATTAACTATTAATTATTAACTATTAACTATCCTCACTCTCCCATCTTTCACCTCAAAAATCTTTCCCCCTGCCTCTTTCAGCACCCTGTTATCGCAGCAGGTGATGAATACCTGCATGTCCTCTATATTTTGGAGAATGAAACGCTGACGGCTCCTGTCAAGCTCGCTCAGCACATCGTCCAGCAGCATCACCGGGGTTTCTCCCGTCTGATCCCCTATTATCTTCGCCTGGGCTATCTTCATCACAAGAGCCGCACTCCTCTGCTGCCCCTGCGAGCCGAACTCCCTTGCGGCAAGCCCGTTTATCAGCGTGACAACATCGTCCCTGTGAACTCCCAGCACCGTGTACCCCGCCCGCACATCTTCTTCACGGTGTCCCTTTAAACGCTCATAATAGATATTTTTAAGCTCCCCCTCATAATCCGTGTTTCCCCCCATGGAAATATCCTTGTATATTGTTGACTGATAGTATAATTTCATATTTTCTTTACTATCGGTTATTTTTGAATATAAACTTTCCGTATATTTATTAAGATTTTCACAATAAGTATTCCTTATTACCGAAATATACGCCCCCGTCCCCGCCAGCTGCTCGTCCCATATATCCAGATCGTCAACTGATTTCCTGCCGAAGGATATTTCCTTCAACGCCGCATTCCTCTGACCCAATAGCCTGTCATACTTGTTGAGAGCGTTCACAAAGCTCTTTTTCAGCTGTGAAGCGGACAAGTCAACGAAACTCCTGCGGTTATCCGGAGACCCTTTCGTTAAATTCATATCTTCCGGCGTAAATACCACACATTTAAGATTCCCGAACAGCCTTGACAGCAGCGGCAGTTTTACGCCGTTGAGCGTTACCGTTCTGTCCTTTAAATTCCCCTTTTTTACCGAGAACCCTATCTCCTGCTGCCTTATGCTGTCGGTAAATTTTATCCTTATCTCCGCCTTTTCCCGGTCAAACCCTATAAAATCCCTTTCCCTCGTCCCCCGAAAGGAGCGGCAGCCGGTCATAAGCCATACAGCCTCTATAAGATTTGTCTTCCCCTGTGCATTGTCCCCGGTAATTATATTCATAAAAGGGTGCGGCTCTATCTCCGCATTTTTGAGATTTTTATAGCCGTCCCCGGAAAAGCTGTCTATCTTCATTCTTAGAATATTTTAATTTGTTCCACGTGGAACATTTTCAGCCGGAACATACTTTACCAATATCTTTTCCCCCATAGCCTCCGCCACAGCCCCGTCCCTTATCTTCTTGTTCCTCATGGTACAGACCTCCCCGTCAAGCTTTGCATTTCCCTGCTGAATATAAGCCTTAGCCTCCGCCCCCGTAGGCAATATCCCCGCAAATTTCAACAGCTGGTCGAACTTTATATATTCCGTGTGTATCTCAACAGTCCTCATTATTTCTCCTTTTGCCAAAGCAGCATATATACGCCGCCTTTGCCTAAAAATTACTCCGCACCGAAACAGCTATTAACTATTAACTAATTAACTATTAATTATTTTTAAGCCTTACCGGCAGTACCAGAAACGTGTAAGCGTCTCCGTCCGCAGGTACTATCTTCATGGGAGATGTGGAACTGTTCAGCAAAAGTTTCACCCTGTCCGACTCCGCCGCCTTTAAAGCGTCCAGCAGATACTTGCAGTTAAACCCTATCTCCACCTTGTTCCCCGTAATATCCAGCGGGAACACATCCGACAGCTTGCCTAAAGTGGTCGAACAGCTTACCTTTACCTGCCCGTCCCCGAAAGTGCATTTTACCGGAGCTTTCGTCTGCTCCACAATAAGCAGCGAGCATCTCTCCAGACTTGCAATGAGACTTTTCGTATTAACATTTATCTCCGTACTGTGGGAAGCCGGGATAGAACCCTTGTAATTATGAAACTCTCCCTCTAAAAGCCTTGATATTACCATATAACCGTTAATATCAAACACCGCATGCTTTCTGGAAACATACACCGTAACATTCTTTTCCCCATCGTCCTTTAACAGCTTTGAAATTTCCGATAAAGCCTTAGCCTTTACCACGAAATTATAGCTGTCTTCCGTTTTTATCTTCTCCGTCCTTACCGCCAGCCTGAAACCGTCTATAGCCACCAGATTGAAGATACCGTCCTTTATGTCAAACAGTTCCCCTGTAAGTATTGGCTTATTATCCGATACCGATACAGCGAAAATAGTCTGATTTATCATATTTTTAAGAATCCCCTGAGCAAGCGAGAAGCTGTCCGAAGTATCATAATCGGGCATATCCGGATAATCGTCCGCAGACAGGGCAAGTATATTATACTCTGCGTCCCCGCCCTTGATAGTGGCTTTTAACTTTTCGTCAATTTCCACTTCCACCGTTTCCGAAGGCATCTTCCTGACGATCTCCGAAAACAGCTTTGCATTCACCGTAAACTCCCCGTGATCCTCCGACTCCACCTCGATTTTCGTCTGTATTCCCAGCTCCAAGTCATAACCCGTCAATTCCAATTCATTGCCGCTAAGATACATCTTTATCCCCTCTAAGCTGCTTACCGGCGACTTTACCGGTACTGCTCTCGAAACATTTCCCACAGCCTCCATAAGCACAGGCTGTTTGCATTTAAACTTCATTATATTTATTTCCTCCTCCTACCGGAAGCAAGAAATGTGTGAACTTCGTTCGCACGAGAGGCAAGAAGCAAGAAATCTTCTTACTTCTGTTAATTTTCTTTTTCCTGTTTCCGCTTTCAATATTTATATTAAATGATTAAGGTCTTTTGACCTTTTTCAAATTATCAAACAAAATATATTTAATCGGTATTCTCTTAAAAAATCAAATTCCGATCCGATTTCTTAAAAACAACAATACATTACAATAACAACCAATAAAGAATAGTAGTATATAGTAGTAATGTTGAAATTACCGAAAACACCCCCCGCCTCGCTTTTCATAACGTCTTCCCGTTCAACAGCCCCTCTTTTAAACTTCTTTGAAACCGTTGAAATATTACAAAACGGTAACAAAGGTAACAAAAGAGTTACAATTTTCGTTGAAACCGTTACAACCCGTTGATACCAAGTTGAAATTTTCCGCTCAAAATGTTGAAACCTCTCCCCGCATTTACCTTTATTTCCCATTTCTTCAACATTCTGTTGAAACACACCCATATTACCCTTTGTATAACCAAATTGTAATAACTTGTAACCGTTTTGTAACCTTGTTTTTCGGTTTTAAACAACTTTTTCAACATACTGTTGAAAACCGTTGATATAACTTTTTGTAAATTTTACATATTGTAATGTATTTTAGTGTAATTACAACAAGTAAAAATATTTATCTATCTAAAAACGCCTTTCTTTCCCTTTCACCGCTAACAAAAGGCATGTTGAAAACTTTGAAAATCTCCCCGAAAAAATAAATCGTATATTTCACCTGAATTATACTTAATGTATTATAATATAAAGTAAATACAATAAGTAAATTTAAGATATTATCCGTTAATTTGAAATTTCCCCGCCTCATTAATCGGAAAACACATTAAAATAGGCATTCCCCAATCATTTTTTCAACAAACTCACAAAACACTGTTGAAAACACCTACAAGGAAAATCCAGACTCTGGATTCTATCCTCTTGCTTCTGGCAACTAGCAATTATGCCCTCTCCCGGATATTCTTGACAATATCTTCCACCGTCTCCCTGAACCTGCTGTCCTCTTCCATCATCTTCCCCACATCGTCAATGTAAAAGGACACCGTGGAATGATTTTTTCCCCCAAGCTCTTCCCCTATGCTCTGCATGGACAACTGCGTAAGCTCCCTTATAACATAAGCCGCCGCCTTTCTTGCCCCGGATATCTGAGCCGACCGCTTGGACGAGCGAATGTCGTCTGTGGTGACCCCGTAAACCCCCGCCACTTCCGCAATTATCTGCTCCGCTCCCACAGGCTCGGAAGACTCCTCACTCAATATCTCCCTTATGGCATTTTGCGTTTGCGTGAGAGTGGGAGGTGTCCCCAAAAGCATTTGGGATGCTTTGAGCTTTTTAACGCAGCCTTCCAGTTCACGTATATCTCTTTTCAGTTTTGAGGCTATGCAGTCCACCACCTCGTCTGTCAGCGTTAAATTCAGAAGCTCCGCTTTCCTTTTGGTGATAGCTACCCTCGTTTCATACTCCGGAGCGGAAATATCCGCTATAAGCCCCCATTCAAAGCGGGTGCGTATCCTGTCTTCGATAGTCTTTATGTCCTTGGGCGGACGGTCGGAGGTAAGGATTATCTGCTTGCCCTGTGTGTGAAGCTCGTTAAAGGTGTGGAAAAATTCCTCTTGGGTGGATTCCTTGCCGGAGATAAACTGTATATCGTCAACCATAAGTACATCCGCCGAGCGGTATTTCCGCCTGAACTCCGGCGTGTTCTTATCCCTTATGGCGTTGATAATATCGTTGGTAAAAGCCTCCCCCGTAACATAAATTATATTAAGAGAAGGGTCGCTCTTTTTCAGAGAATACTGCACTGCCGACAGCAGATGAGTTTTTCCCATTCCCGGCGGGCTGTACAAAAACAGAGGATTGTATTCCTTTCCGGGATTTTTAGTAACAGCCATACATGCCGCATGGGCAAACTCGTTTGAACTGCCTACGATAAAAGTTTCAAAGGTATATTCATACATTCCGCTGTCGAGGACTTTCGAGGCTGATGTTCCGCTTGCGGTCTCTGAGGCTCTGCTTTCCGTCTCTTTTTCCCCGCCGTCTTCGCCCTCTTCTTTCTCTTCCGGCGTAATGTCTATTTTTACACCAAATCCCATAACATTTAAAAAAGCCTCTTCCAGAAGCTTTTCATAGTTCTGTAAAATTATGCCTTTCTGAAACTCCGACTGGACCTTGAAATAAGCCGTATTCCCTTCCAGCCTGTCCGGCTTCATGGAGGATATCCACATATCGTAAGCCACAGCCGTAAGCTCGCCGCTTTTAACTTTATCATTAACAAAGCCGAGAGCTTTGTCAAAAACTTCCGCAAAGGATTTCATAAAAGACCCCATCTCAATTTCTTTTGTTTTATGATTTTTTATTTTTAACTCTTGAAAAAAGCCCTTAGACCCATATATTTCAAGCCTATTTATATTATACCATATACAAAGAAAAAAATCAAGTATTTTTTGTGAATAATGGAAATAAAATTTTACTCAAAATTTCACTCAAATGCCGTGTGGCTTTGCTCGTTCAAACGCCGGAAGGTATTTAATTAATCACACGCCGTGACGGTTATTATACTATTCTGAAAGAGGGGACTGTCTCCACCCGCATGTTAGTATAGCATTCACTGCATGCCGCCATATCGTTAAGGAAAAGGTCGTCCGGCGAACAGTTGAAAAAACGGGAAAAAAAGTTCCCGTTCAGCTCGTATAAAGAATCCTCTTGTTAGGCGGTTTTTCTCCCGCCGAAGGCGGGAGAAAAACCTTAAATCGGTAATCCCTTAACTATTCCAAGTACTCGTTGATGACCCTTATCATCAGTTCATTGAGCTTCTCGTCCTCGGTCTCTTCGGGGATAGTGGGGGCAAGATGAGAATATCCCACGCCGCTTTCATCGGTGAGATATACATATGTCCCGCCGCTGATGACCGCCATCGTCCTCATAAGGTATTCCACGTCAAATTCCGCCCCGCTGGAAACTATGGGGATTATCCTTATCCCCGCTGCCGCCGCCTTTTCTGCCGATCTTACAAGGCTTCTCGTTATCTCCTCCGAGGAATGGGCGGGAGCGTCCAGAACCATGAACATTATCTTAACGCTGTCTTCCCGCCATGCGTGACCGCTGACAGCGTTTTCCAATGCAAGCTCCACCGCCTCCGCATAATCTCCCCCGCCGTCTGCTTCCTGTGCCGAAAGCTCCGCCGAGGCTTTTTTCATATCATCGGTAAATTCAAAATCCCTTATAACATAATCGTCACCATGATCTCTGTAAAAATTCATGCTCACCCTCTTGCTAAGTCCCGGATTATCCCTGTCGACCCTGTCTATAACGTCCAGAAACTCCGCCTGCAAATATTCAAGCTCGTCCCCCATAGACCCTGTGGTGTCTATCATAAACATAAGGTCAAGGGCTTTTTCCGGGGCTTTGTATTCCCCTTTAAGGCTTATTTCAAAGCTGTTGCATTCAAACTCTTTTGAAATCCTTACCGTCCTCTTTTCCTTTCCCGCCGTTATCTCCAGCTTAGAGGGAATTTCGTTCCTGCCGTAAATGTTGTAGTAAACATAAGCAACTCCCTTGTTGTCCGTCCTTGCCCGCCCCAAAATGCGGCTGCCGCTTTTGAGCGTAACAAGGGCATTTTCCACAGCCTCTCCCTTTGCGTCCGTCACAGTTACCTTATGCCGCCTTTCGGTTTTTATCTTGAAATAGTCATACTCGTCTTTCCATTTATCCGTTGACATGACCTTTCTGTATTCCTTGAAATTCTCATTGTCTTTCCATTCTCCCGCCGTAAGAGTGCCTGCGGTAATGCCGCTGTCGGCAATACCCTCGCCCGGATAAACGTCATCTTCATATTCGTCATATTCATCATAATCGGTTATTTCCTCTGCCTCCTCTTCCAAGAAATAAACATCATCATATATATAATCGCCTTCTCCTTCCGAAGGAGCGTAGCTGAGCGTACCCTCTCCCGGAGTAATATCGTCATCTTCCGATTCATAAAAAGATTTAGGCTCGCTTAACCCCGCCAACGCAAAAGCCGTCTCGGAAAAATCTCCCCGCACAGGCTCACCGCCCTCTTTGAAACGGGGGCATATTTTGTAAGCGTAATATTTACCCTCGTCTCCCCTTGCGCTCCTGTCGGTGTATTCCGTCCCCCTTACAACGGCAATTTTCTCGAAAATCTCCCTCTCCCCAACTTCCCCCTTTTCATTACACCTTGCCCTGTATACCTCATAGTCAAGAGCGTTTTCGACCTTGTCCCATTTTAAGTAAACCCCCTGTTCGGCAGTCTCTGCGGATAAGGAGATAAAGCCTGTTTTTGCCGCTCCCGCCGTTACGGAAAACGACGATAAACCGTATTCATTCGGCAATACAGCCAAAGATGACAGTGCCGTAACAGCCGCACAAAATACGGCAGTTCTTTTCATTCCGTTGAATTTGCTGAAATTTTTCATAATTAAAGTTCCTTTCCTTTTGATTTTTTTAGTGTTAAAAATAAACGCTTGCGATTTTTGCTTTTGATAATAAAACAACTCACAAAGTAAAAATTTCTCAAATTATTTCCAAAATAAAAAAAATTGTAACATTCAACAAATCTGTTCTCACAATTTTGTGTATACTCACAAAAAAGGTTCTCCCGCCTTTCGGCAAGAGAACATCAAAAATAAATTATCGTAAAAGATTTTAATAATTGAAGAATGAAGCTATGAAAAAATTTGAGTGTGAATAAGACATCTTCCGAGGAAGCCTATTAATACATATGCGACAGCCTGGGGGTGGGGTAGGGGTGAAGGAAAGGGGGGGAATGGCAATCCGCGGGTTGCCGGG
>JAMOZU010000049.1:7429-12000 GCA_023667745.1 Ruminococcus sp. | reverse complement strand
CTCCCCCCCTTCCTTGACCCCTTCTCCATCCCCAGGCAGTCGCTTGGAGTGAATTGGAGTATTATTGGTTGCCCTTAGTCTTTTGTACTTGAAAAGCTTTTTGTTTCGGGAAACGAATTTACAGATGAGAAAGGCTTTTGTGGGAGCATATACAAGAATAACAGGTTGCTGTTGGGGTGTGAGATACGGCAATGGGGGAATTGAAAAAAGTCTGTAAATAAAAATTTACATATAATAATATTTTGAAAGGATGTTTTTAAAATGAAAAAGAAATTATGCGGTGTAATGGCGTTGGCTTTGGTGATGTCGATGACGGCGTGCGGCGGCGGGGCTGCCGAGGAGACGGCGGCTGTTACCAATGAGACAAGTACGGCGGAAGTGTCCGATGTGACCGAGGGGGCGGACGTGTCCGATGAAGGCGGGGCTTCGGAGGAGACCGGGGGGGCTGATGTGTCCGATGAAGGCGGCACGGAAAATGAGGAGGAAAGCGCGGTCGAAGGCGGTGAAGTGAACGGCGGGTTACAGCTTCCTCAATGGGAAGAAGGTTATACGCTTACGTCTTTGGTATCTCCGGAAGAATATGAGATAGCCTCTTTGAAAGGTCCCACCACTATGGGAATGGTGAAGATGATGGACGGCAGCGACAAGGGGGAGACTTTCAACAAGTACAATGTTTCGATTTACGGAGCGGCGGACGAGATAGTGGCGGGGGTTGTCAGCGGCAGCACGGATATTGCAAATGTTCCTGCGAATCTGGCGGCGGTACTGTACAAGAAGACCGAGGGAAACATCTGCGTTTGCGATGTGAACACTTTGGGCGTACTGTATGTGGTGGCTGTAAAGGAGGAGATAAACTCGGTTGAAGACCTGCGTGGGAAGACGGTTTATTCCACGGGAAAAGGCACTACTCCCGAATATGTTCTCAACTACATTCTTACCCAAAACGGGCTTACTCCCGGAGAAGATGTGACGATAGAGTACAAGACGGAGGCCTCCGAGTGCGCTGCGGTAATGGCTGAAAGCGACAGCGGCATTGCCGTTCTTCCGCAGCCTTATGTTACGGCGGCTATGAAGCAGAACGAGGGCATTCAGATATGGCTTTCCCTGACCGACGAATGGAACAAGGTAAGCGATACGCCGCTTATTACGGGGGTCACCATAGCCCAAAAAAGCTCGGTAAACAGGAATTGGGGCGCATTTTCGGTATTCATGGACGAGTATGCGGAGTCTGTGGATTTTGTAAACGCCAACACAGATGAGGCGGCGGCTCTTGTTGGGGGATATGATATTATTGCCGAGCCTGTGGCGAAAATTGCGCTCCCCCTTTGCAACATCACCCTTCTTCGTAACAACGATATGATAAATGCGGTGAACGGCTACTGGGACGTACTCTTTAACGCCGATCCTGCGGCTGTGGGCGGCAGTGTACCCGACGGCGAGGCATTCTATGTATGGGAAAATTCCGGCGAGCCTGTTGCTGTTGACGCCGAGATACCCGTAGAATGATAAAAATGGGAAAAAGCGAAAAGGGGCTTGTGGGGGGGAAGTCCCGCAAGGGCTTTTGGGAAAAGGCTGCGGGCATATTGTTCTGGCTTATCCTATGGCAGGCGGGGGCTATGGCGTTGGGGAAGAGAGTATTGCTTGTTTCCCCTTTGCAGGCGGCGAGGCGGCTTTGTGAGCTTGTTTTTGAAGAGAAGTTTCTGCCCACGGTGATAAACTCCTTTCTGCGCATAGGGGGAGGGTTTATGATAGGGCTTGCGGCGGGGACGGTCACGGCGGCGTTGGCCTACCGTTTCAAATGGGCAAGGGCGTTGATAACGCCGTTCATGGCGGCGGTAAAGTCCGTGCCTGTGGCTTCTTTTGTGATACTGGCTTTGCTGTGGATAAAAAGCAGCGGTTTGTCGACGCTGGTGACCTTCCTTATAGTGCTTCCGGTGATGTATTCGGCGGTGTACGAGGGTTTGATGAACACTTCGAGGGAGCTTAAAGAGGCGGCGGATATTTTCGGCATACGGGGGCTTAAAAGAGTGCGGTTTTTGTATCTGCCGGAAATAATGCCTTTTCTGATGTCGGCAATTTCCACCGGGGCGGGGCTTGCTTTTAAAAGCGGCACTGCGGCAGAGGTTATAGGTCAGCCGGACCTGACCCTTGGGGACATGCTTTTCAGGGCGAAGATATACCTTGAAACTGCGGATTTATTCGCCTGGACGGCGGTTATAATAATTCTGGGGAGAGTGTTTGAGGGAGTCGTTATGGGGGTTGTGAAGGCGGGGTACAGGGCTTTGCAGAAAGTTAATAGTTAGGCTGTGTGCGGCGGTTTTCCCACGCCGCAGGCGGAGGAAAAACTTAAGGGATTATCGTTTTAAGGTTTTTCTCCCGCCGCAGACGGGAGAAAAACCGAATCGGAAATATACGAAAGGAGTATTCACTATGATAAAACTAACTCTGAAAGACGGCTCGGTGAGAGAGGCGGAGCAGGGTACGCCCGCTTATGAAATTGTAAAAAGCATAGGCATGGGGCTGTATAAGGCGGCTTGCTGTGTTAAGATGGACGGGAAGGTCTGTGACCTGCGGACGGTCGTTGACAGCGACTGTCAATTTGAGGTATGCACTTTTGACAGCGAGGAGGGGAAAAAGACCTTCTGGCATACGGCGTCTCATATTTTAGCGCAAGCGGTCAAGAGAGTGTATCCGCAGGTAAAACTTGCCATAGGCCCTGCCATTGAGGACGGATTCTACTATGATTTTGACACGCCGCAGCCTTTTACGGCGGAAGATTTGGAAAAGTTTGAGGGGGAGATAAAGAAGATAGTCAAAGAGGGGGCGGAGCTGAAAAAGTTTGAATTGTCCCCGGAAGAGGCGGAGAAAAAACTCGCCGATATGGGGGAGGATTACAAGGTGGAGCTGTGCCGTGAACACAGCGGCAAGGGCGAGAATATCAGCTTTTACAGTCAGGACGAGTTTGTCGACCTGTGCGCAGGCCCTCATCTGATGTCGACTGCTCCCGTTAAGGCGGTAAAGCTCACCAACTGCACGGGAGCGTACTGGAGAGGGGACGCAAAGGGCAAGCAATTATGCAGGGTCTACGGCGTGGCGTTCCCGAAAGCAAGCGAGCTGGAGGCGCATTTAAAGGCGGTGGAAGAGGCGCGCAAGCGTGACCACAATAAATTGGGGCGTGAACTGGAATATTTTACCACGGTGGATTATATCGGGCAGGGTCTGCCTATTCTGCTGCCCAAAGGTGCAAAGGTGATTCAGATAATGCAGAGATGGGTGGAGGACGTGGAAGCGGCAAGAGGCTGCATGCTGACGAAAACGCCCTATATGGCAAAGAGGGAGCTGTATAAAATTTCCGGTCACTGGGATCATTATCTGGACGGAATGTTTGTGCTGGGCGACCCTCATGACGAGGAAAAGGAATGCTTTGCCCTGCGGCCTATGACATGTCCTTTCCAGTATCAGGTGTTTCTCAACAGGGCCCGCTCCTACAGAGACCTCCCCATGAGGCTGACGGAGACTTCCACTCTCTTCAGGAACGAGGACAGCGGGGAGATGCACGGGCTTATAAGAGTGCGGCAGTTTACTATTTCCGAGGGGCATTATATATTGCGCCCGGAGCAGTTGGAGGACGAGTTCAAAGAGTGCCTTGATCTTGCCAAATACTGCCTTGGCACGGTGGGGCTGCTGGATAAATGCACGTTCAGATTTTCCCAGTGGGATCCCGCAAATCCCAAGAACAAGTATGAGGGGACGGCGGAGCAGTGGGAGACGGCACAGGCGGCTATGAAGAAGATACTTGACGACATAGGGCTTGAATACACCGTAGGGATTGACGAGGCGGCTTTTTACGGCCCGAAACTGGATATACAGTACAAGAATGTTTACGGCAAAGAGGATACTCTTGTTACAATACAGATAGATATGCTTCTTGCAAAGCAGTTCGGCATGGAGTACACGGACGTGGACGGCGCAAAGAAAAACCCGTACATTATCCACAGGACATCTTTGGGCTGCTATGAGAGGACGCTGGCTTACCTTATCGAGACATATGCGGGCGCACTGCCTTTGTGGCTGTCCCCGGAGCAGGTGCGGATAATTCCCGTGACCGACAGGGCGGCGGACTATTGCAATGAGATACTGGGCAAGCTGACGACCGGGGGGATAAGGGCGAAACTTGACAGCCGCAAAGAGGGCGTAGGCTACAAGATACGGCAGGCGCAATTGGAGAAGATACCCTATTTCTTCATTGTGGGAGACAAGGAAGTGGAAAGCGGCACGCTGTCGCTCCGTTCCTGCAAAGAGGGGGATCTGGGTGCGTCCCCGGCGGAGGAAGTACTGGAGAGGATTTTTAGAGAGGATAGAGAAAAAGTAAGGTAAATTTTGCGGTGCGGTCTGTTTCCCGCCTGCGGCGGGAAACAGACCGAAATTATTTTGCGAGGCGAGAAAAATGCAGTTTGAACCCTTTTCCCGAAAGGTTTTCTATTACGAGACGGACAAAATGGGGATAGTTCATCACTCGAATTATTTAAGGTGGTTTGAGGAGTCGAGGGTGTATGCCCTTGATATGGCGG
>JAMOZU010000049.1:0-7392 GCA_023667745.1 Ruminococcus sp. | reverse complement strand
GCTGCCTTTTGAAAAGGTGGAGGCTAAGGGGGTGTATTCTCCGGTGCTGTCCGCAGAGTGCGTGTATAAGCTGCCGTTCCGGTTCAATGAGAGGTTTTTTGTAAAGGCGGTCATAGACGAGCTTGGGGGAGCGAGGTTCTCGGTGGTGTACAATGTTTACGGGGAGGACGGCGTTACAAGGGTCACCGGGAAGACTTCTCACTGCTTCGTGGACGGGGATATGAAGCCGCTGAGGATAAAGAGAAGCCACCCGGAGATATTCGGGGTGTATGAGGAGCTGTTTGAGGCGGGGGAGGAGCTGTATGTTAATGCAGTCGGATAGCGGCATTCCGACAGCGGCAAAATAATAGGGAGAATATCCGGTTATAATAACAAGGGAGATGTGATGAGTATGGAGCGAGTGGAGATATACACCGATGGAGCATGTTCGGGGAATCCCGGCCCGGGAGGGTGGGGAGCGGTACTTAAAATGGGAGAACACCGCAAAGAAATTTCCGGGGGAGAGGCTCAAACCACCAACAACCGCATGGAGCTGACGGCGGTGATAATGGCGTTGTCGGCGTTAAAACGTCCTTGTGAGGTGACGCTTACCACAGACAGCAAGTATGTCTGCGACAGCATTTCAAAGGGGTGGGCAAGATCGTGGCAGAAAAACGGCTGGATAAAAGGGGACAAAAAGCCCGCTCTTAACGCAGACCTGTGGGAACAGGCTCTTGGGCTGCTGGACGTTCACAAGGTGGAGCTTAAATGGGTGAAAGGTCATGCGGGTCACCCGGAAAACGAGCGGTGCGACAGGCTGGCGGTGGAACAGCGGGATATGTTCGGGGGGAAATAATGAAAATTTCGTTAGTTTAAGCTAACCAAAAGTTTTCAACAAAATTGTGCAAAATGTAAAAAATTTCGTCAGCCTATTGCAATTTCTACCAAATGGGTATATAATTATAATATGGAAATTTTCGGGGAAGTGCCGATAAAGGTATCTGACCTGTCGTCGGCGGGAAAATGCCGCCGGATATATACAAGGAAAGGATGTCAAAAAAATGTCCGGACGTTTTATTTATGCGGATAATTCCGCTACCACCCGGGTAAGCGAAAGCGTTCTCAAGGAGATGATGCCCTATCTTACCAATGCTTACGGCAATCCCTCAAGCATCTACAAACTGGGGCGGGACGCAGGGCATGCGGTGGAGGATTCGAGGGAACGCATTGCCAACGTTCTCGGCTGTCTGCCAAAGGAAATTTATTTTACAAGCGGCGGCTCGGAGGCGGATAACTGGGCGATAAAGGGCACGGCGGAAAATATGGCGAAAAAGGGGAAAAAGCATATTGTCACCACTGCCTTCGAGCATCATGCGGTGCTGCATGCCTGTGAAGACCTTGAAAAGAAGGGCTTTGAGGTCACCTATCTGCCTGTGGGTGAAAAGGGGCTTATTACGGCGGAGGACGTGAAGAACGCCATAAGAGAGGACACGGGGCTTGTTACGGTAATGTACGCCAACAACGAGATAGGGACGGTGCTTCCTATAGGGGAAATTGCGGCGGTATGCCGTGAAAAGGGCGTTTTGTTCCACACGGACGCTGTTCAGGCGGTGGGGAATGTTCCCATAAACATAAAGGAGCTTGGGGCGGATATGCTCAGCATGTCCGGGCATAAGATACACGCTCAGAAGGGGATAGGTTTCCTGTATGTCCGTTCGGGAGTTCTCCTGCCCAACCTTATCCACGGCGGGGCGCAGGAGAGAAACAGGCGGGCGGGGACGGAAAATGTTCCTGCGATAGTGGGGCTTGCGAGGGCTGTGGAAGACGCTTGCGGGGATATTCCCGGAAAGACGGAGCGGCTTACAAAGATAAGGGATCGTATCATTGATGAGGTGTTAAAGCGCGTCCCTGCGGCAAGGCTCAACGGCGACAGGGAAAAACGGCTGCCGGGGAATATCAACATTTCCTTTGTGGGAGTGGAGGGAGAATCTTTGCTGCTGATGATGGATATGAACGGTATCTGCGCTTCCAGCGGGTCTGCCTGCACAAGCGGTTCACTTGATCCGTCCCATGTACTGCTTAGTCTGGGGCTGCCCCATGAGGTGGCGCACGGTTCGCTGCGGCTTTCTTTAGCCGAGCCTTTGACAATGGAAGACGGGGAGTATATCATAGATACTATCGAAAAGGTGGTAAAGAGGATAAGGGAGATGTCCCCAATGTGGGAAGACATTATCAAGGGCAAAGAGGGCATGGAGCGGATCATGAAATTCGTATCGCCTTTAGAGGTAAGAGGTTAGAAGCAGGGCAAGCCCTGCAAGAGGTTAGAGTCGGCAGGGTGAACTTGTTCTGCGGGAGGCAGGAGGCAGGAGACGGCAAGGGGAAACTTGCGATAAAAGGGGTTACGGCATATCAAAAATTGAGAGGAGATAGAATTGTTATGATGCTATACAGCGATAAGGTGATGGATCATTTCACCAATCCCCGGAATGTGGGGGAGATAGAGGACGCAGACGGTATCGGCGAGGTGGGCAATGCCAAATGCGGCGATATTATGAAGATGTACATCAAAGTTGACGGGAACGTTATCAGCAACGTTAAGTTCAAGACTTTCGGCTGCGGGGCGGCGGTGGCGACATCTTCCATGGCGACCGAGATGATAAAGGGCAAGACTCTTGACGACGCTCTGGGGCTTACCAATAAGGCTGTTGTGGAGGCTCTGGACGGGCTGCCCCAGGTGAAATATCACTGCTCGGTGCTGGCGGAACAGGCGATAAAAAGTGCTTTGGCGGATTACTACACCAGACAGGGTATCGACCCCGAACCTATTGTGGGGAAGATCGAAGATTGTGAGGAATGCGGATAGAAGCAAGGGGCAGGATGCAAGAAGCAAGAGATTTTTGCTTGTCTTTCGGCTTGAAAAAAAATTTTGTTTTCCCCCGCCGCAGGCGGGGGAAGAGAAATAAAAAAATATTTACGGCGGCAGGAGATTTTCTCTTGTCTCTTTTTTTGTAATGTGAAATTTTGATGAAACTATAAAATGTTCACAAAATGTTGATGAATATGGAATAAAATAGAGGTATAATTATAAGTATATTGTTAGAAGGCGAACAAATTATCAAAGGCAGAAAAAGTTACTTGGTTTGGAATGCTTTTTGTCCGCAGGTAACAAATACGATTTCTAGTCTCTAGTCTCTAATGACTAGCTTCTGGTAGGTGCTGAACTTTATGGAATGCAGGGAATGTAAAAAAGGTGAAGAAGAGCATCTGGGGCGGCATGTGAACTATCTGTCCCGGCTTATCAAGACTGCCTGCAACAGCGAGCTGGCGAAATGCGGGGCGGATATAACGGGGGAGCAGTGCCGTCTGATGGGGTATATTGCTTTCAGGACGGACAGGGGGGAGGAGGTCTTTCAGCGAGACATCGAGCGGGAGTTCGGCATTCGCCGTTCTTCGGCGGCAAGCATTCTTGCTCACTTGGAGCGGGGCGGCTACATAGAACGCATGGGGGATTCCTCGGACGGACGGATAAAGCGGGTCATTCTCACGGAGAAGGGCAGGGAGTTGGACGAACGTATGAAAAACGTTATAGACGGCGTTGAGGAGTGTATCGCCATGGGCATGACGGAAGAGGAGAGGGCGGAGTTTCTGCGGCTTGTAAAAAAGGCTGCGGGGAATTTTGAGCCTTTGGGATGCGGGAGGACAGAGGCTGGGGACAGGAGATTGAAAAGGAATTGCCGATCAAATCGGATTTTATGATCCGCAGGCTTTACAAACCCTTATGTCGGGCTGTTTTTCTGCCGTAGGCGGGGGAAAAGACCGCCAAACAAAGCCATTTGTAAAGCGGCAAGAATACAGAAAAGTTATTTGATCGGTGTTTCCTTAAACCGGCAATTTCTTAATATATAAAATTTGAAAGGAGCGTACAACATGATAAAAAAACTGCTGTCATGTGTGGGGGAGTATAAAAAATACGCCATTGCTACCCCGATTATCATGATAGGCGAAGTTCTTATGGAGGTAAGCATTCCCATGGTCATGGCGCAGATACTGGACGTGGGGATAAAAACGGGAGATATAAATTACACGGTAAAAATGGGCGTTCTTATGGCGTGCATGGCGTTGTTCTCCCTTTTGTGCGGCGCACTGGGGGGCAAGTTTGCCGCCACAGCGGGCATGGGCTTTGCAAAGAATGTCCGCAAGAAGCTGTTTGACAAGGTGCAGGATTTTTCCTTTGCAAATGTTGACAGGTTCTCCACAGCCTCTCTTGTGACCCGACTTACAACAGATGTCACCAACGTTCAGAACACCTTTATGATGATAATAAGAATGGCTGTCCGTGCGCCGTTTATGCTTATTTTCGCCCTTATTATGGCAATAAGCCTTAATGCGCAGCTGGCGTTGGTGTTTCTCGTTGCTATCCCCATTCTGGCGGTATCTCTGGGGCTGATAGTTTCAAAGGCGTTCCCGCTGTTTGAAAAAATGCTTGGGAAATACGACAAACTCAACTCCATTGTGCAGGAAAACCTTATAGGCATAAGAGTTGTAAAGGCGTTTGTCCGGGAAAAGTTCGAGGGGGAAAAATTCATAGCCTCCGCAGACGACGTCCGCACAGCCCAGGTAAAAGCGGAAAAGATAGTTATTATGAATATGCCCATTATGCAGTTCGTGGTATACGCCTGCATAATCTCCGTTCTTTACATAGGCGGCAATATGGTAATAGGCGGTACATTTGAGATAGGTGCGCTGTCGATCTTCATCACATATGTAAATCAGATACTTATGTCCCTGATGATGGTCTCCATGATATTTGTTATGACAACCATTTCCATGGCTTCCATGCACAGAATTGTGGAGATATTCGATGAAGTGCCCGACATAGGCGATGAGGACAATTCCGCCGAGCTTACCCCCGCAGACGGCAGCATTGTTTTTGACAACGTTTCCTTCAGCTATTCAAAAGAAGCGGAAACGCCCACTCTTAAAAATATAAATCTTAGCATAAAATCCGGGGAGACTATAGGCATTATCGGCGGCACGGGTTCGTCCAAAACCACTCTTGTTCAGCTTATTCCGCGTTTTTATGACGTTACCCAAGGGAAAATAACCGTAGGCGGCAGGGACGTAAGGGAATACAAGCTGGATAACCTTAGGAATGAGGTCGCCATGGTGCTGCAAAAGAATGTCCTCTTTTCCGGGACTATCAAGGAAAATCTCCGCTGGGGGGACGAGAATGCCACAGACGAGCAGATAATCGCCGCCTGCAAGCAGGCACAGGCGCACGACTTTGTGATGAGCTTTCCCGACGGCTACGACACCGACCTGGGGCAGGGGGGCGTAAACGTTTCGGGGGGGCAGAAGCAGCGGCTTTGTATTGCAAGGGCTCTCCTTAAAAAGCCCAAGATAGTTATTTTAGATGACTCCACGTCCGCAGTGGACACGGCAACCGACGCTAAAATTCGTGAGGCTTTCAGAAAAGAACTTGCGGACACCACCACAATTATTATTGCCCAGCGTATCTCCTCGGTACAAGATGCCGACAGGATAATCGTGTTAAGCGACGGAGCTGTGGACGCTTTTGACACTCACGAAAATCTCCTTAAAAACAATGATATTTACAGAGAGGTATACACCTCACAGCAGAAAGGAGCTGAAGAATAATGCCTCCAAGAGGACCAAAAGGACCCATGCAGAAGCCCAAGAACACAAAAGAGGCTGTAAAGCGGCTTTTCGGATATATCGGGGAATTTAAAGGACTGCTCGTTCTGGTGGTGTTCTTCATAATTTTCAGCACCCTTGCAAGCGTTGCGGGAACGCAGTTATTGCAGGTGATTATCGACGATTATTTAACACCATTAAGTCCTGCGGGGCAGGCGGAAAATCCACTTACCCAAGGGGGATTTGACGAGCTTTTCAAAGGCTTTGTTATAACACTGGGAGTAATGCTGTCGGTCTATGTTCTGGCGGCTCTGGCAACTTACGGCTATCAGCGGATAATGCTGAATGTTTCCACGAAAACCCTTTTCCAGATAAGGAAGGAGCTTTTCGAGCATATGGAGACTCTTTCCATAAAATATTTTGACACCCACACCCACGGCGACCTTATGAGCCGCTACACCAACGATATAGACACCATTCGTGAGATGATGTCAAACACCATAACAAGTTTTATTTCATCGGCGATAACCGTTGTCAGCGTGTTTGTGATGATGGTCTACAACAGCTGGCAGCTGACGTTGGTAGTACTTGCAATGCTGGCGGTAATGCTTTTTGTTACGGCGTTTATCGGCTCTCGCAGCGGAAAATTCTTCAAAGAGCAGCAAAAGGCTCTCGGTAAAGTAAACGGCTACATTGAAGAGATGATAGACGGGCAGAAGGTGGTAAAGGTCTTTGTGCATGAGGAAAAGTCAAAGGAAGAGTTCAAGGATCTAAACGACGCTCTTTGCGCTGCCGCCACAAGCGCAAACTCCTTTGCCAATATTTTGGGACCCGTGAACAACAACCTGTGTCACGTGCAGTACGCCATAACTGCGGTAGTGGGCGGCATACTTGCCATAAACGGCGTGCATACTTTCAGCGGCGTGCTTACGGTGGGGACGCTGGTGGCGTTTTTGATGTACACCAGAAACTTCTCCATGCCCATAGCGCAGGTCTCACAGCAGTTCAATGCAGTGCTTTCCGCACTGGCGGGAGCGGAGCGTATATTCGGGCTTATTGACGAGAAGAGCGAAGTGGACGACGGATATGTTACTCTTGTAAACGCTCGTCAGCTCCCCGACGGCACTCTTACCGAGACGGACAGCCGCACGGGACTTTGGGCATGGCGTCACCCTCATCAGGCGGACGGCAGCGTTACCTACACGAAAGTTGAGGGACGTGTGGAGTTTGACGATGTTTACTTCGGCTATGAGGAGAACAAGACTGTTTTGAACGGCATTTCCCTTTACGCCAAGGCAGGGCAGAAGATAGCCTTTGTAGGCTCCACCGGAGCGGGGAAAACTACCATAACCAACCTTATCAACCGTTTCTATGATGTTCCCGACGGGAAGATACGCTATGACGGCATAAACATCAACAAGATAAAGAAAGACGACCTGCGGCGTTCCCTTTCCATGGTTTTGCAGGACACTCACCTGTTTACCGGGACTGTGCGGGAGAATATCCGCTACGGCAAGCTGGACGCCACCGATGAGGACGTGGTAAAAGCGGCGAAGCTTGCCAATGCCGACAGCTTTATCCGTCATCTCCCCGAAGGCTACGACACCATGCTGACAGCCGATGGAGCAAACCTTTCCCAGGGGCAGCGGCAGCTTCTGGCGATAGCGAGAGCAGCTGTGGCAGACCCGCCTGTGCTTATCCTTGATGAGGCGACCTCTTCTATCGACACCCGCACCGAGGCTCTTATCGAAAAGGGCA
>JAMOZU010000048.1 GCA_023667745.1 Ruminococcus sp. | reverse complement strand
AAATCATCATAATATTCCACGCCGAACTGCTGCTTGTATATGCAAAGCACAGCTCCAGTGGCGGTCAGATCAAAAGTCATGTTCCCTATCTTTACGGTTTTCTGCACGTCCTACTTCACTTCCTTAAACCAGTTTATATACCTTTCCGAACTATCGTCAAACAGAATGCGCTTGAGCCTTTTTTCACTGTCAGCCCTTACGGTAACAGGCACATTGACCGATGTCACCGATACGCTTTTCCCCTTAGTCTCCGCAGTAAATTCATGACCGCCGAAAAAGCAGGAATAATAGAGATGCCTTGAAACAGGCTCACCCTGCGTTTCAAAAAGCAAAGCGCATTCCGCATAGGAGCTTGTTACCTTTTGTACAAGTCCTGCCTCATCGGACAGCTCATAGCCGTATATATCCCTGTAAAAATCCGCCGTAAGCCCCGCTATTGTCAGCGTTCCCTTGTAGCCGTAAAGGATATTTGCCGTATTTTTCGGTATGCCGTCAAGCCCCGTAAATGTAAGAGCGTATTCTTCGGGACTAAGGCTTATCTTTACCGCCCCGGGAACGGATTTGGGCGCATTATAGCCGCTGTCGGCTTTCAGCGCATAGTATAAATTGTTAAGACCGTAAGAAATTACCTTGTCCACATCTTCACCCCTTAATAAAAGCCCTTCGGCATATCGGCACAACACCGTTATGCCGAAGGAAAGATCATAAAGTTAAAACATCAGGCAGCGTCTTCCTTGACAGGCTCCTGAACCTGCGTGAACCAGTTTTTATATCTTGTCGGGTTCTTGCTCTCAAGCAGAGCGGACTTGATATTGTGGTCGTTCTCTCTTGCCATGCAGGTAATGGTGAGCTTGTTGGTGTTGGGCGTGGTGCTTTCTTCCTTGGTAGAGGAAGAAATATCGGGTCTGCCTGCGGAGCAGCGGTACATAATATGCCGCTTGCCGCTTACGTCTCCCTCAAACTGGAACATCAGCGCAAATTCCTTGCCCTGGGCGTCCGAATTCTCCACCAGCATACCGTCCACCTCTTTCTCGCCCAGAACGTCAATGCAGAAGCTGTCGGGAATACGGGCTATCTCCAGGTCGCCCTCATAGCCTGCATTGGTCTTGGTGTTGTGGTAAACGATGTTGTCCGCATAAAAGGGATTGGAATCGCCCGAAGCGGAAAAACTTACGCTTACCGCCCCCGGAATAGGCACGGGCGCAGCATAGGTGTATTTCTGCGTTTCCACGTCATACCCCGTAATTACCGAATAGTATACGTTGGACAGACCGTATTCTATTTTGTTATCCTGTTTAGTCGTATCAGCCATAAAAATTTCTCCTTTCACTCATATACCGAAAATTCAAAGTATGCAATATGCACCCCTTCCTCGGCAATTTCAGCGTGGTCTGTTTCGTAAAACACCCCCGCCTCGGTAAGCAGCAACTTTATCCTGCGCTCAAGAGCAAGATCGCGGCGGCTGTCGGTGTAAAGCTCAATGATAAAGGACCTTACCTGCGTATAGGCAATATTGTCAGCGCCCGAATTTTGGCTTCGGGTCTCATAATACACCATGTACGGCGGGTCGGGAATATTCTCCTTTGCGCCGCTCCACTGCCTGTAGGCAAGGGGAACGCCCGCCTTTTCAAGCAGCCCGTAAATATCCTCAAACCTTATCATACCGAAACCCCTCTCAACTGAACTTCCCTGTGAAGCTCGTCCACATCGGAAAACTGCTTTATTCGGTACTGAACGCCGTTGTACATCAGCCTGTAATCTATCCTGTTGAAACCTTTGGGCAGATAGGAAAACCGTATCTTGAAAAGCATTGTGTTTTCCTCTCCCGTCCTTGCCGCCTCATAGTAGAGTTTCCCCGAAACAGGGGATATTTTGGCAAGAGCCGTGCGCCCCGTATCCTGCCAGGTTATCTTTTCCTGCCCCAGTTCATCACAACTGACGGACATTTTCAGAAACGTTACCTTTCTATTGCGAACCATCTCTCTCACTCCTTGCCGAAACAGCTTCCTTTGAGTATTTCAGGGAAAAGGTCTTAGCCGCTATGAACCGCTCCAGATGCTCGGTATTTTTGCTGTCGTCCCTGTTGCCGTAATAGCTTAAATAGACCTTGCTGCGGATTATCTCAAGGGCGATATCGTAATTCGGAGAGCTGCTGCCGAGCCAGTTCACGCCTGTTTTCTCCCGCAGATCCGCAAAAGCGAATCTCACAAGCGAAGCAACATATCTCATTTCTTCCCCGTCATCGGGGTTTGTTCCGAGAAAATAACACATATCCCGTGCAAGCTGTTCGGGTATCTCCATAACATACGCCCCCTTATTTTAATTTTCCGACAGCAAAGCTATCAGCTCGTTTTTATTCATTGTGCTGTATCCTGTCAGACCTCTCGATTTGGCAAGAACTCTAAGTTCGGTCACTGTCATTGCGGATAACTCCGTATCGTTATCCGAAGCCGCCAAGAGAGCAATACTGTCCTCGGCGGTGTCTTCGGACTGCGGCGGCAATGACAGCTTTAACGCCGTATCATCGCCTTCGGCATTATCAGACACTTGCCACCTCCGCAATGCGGAAAGCGGAAGCAAGCTTTATCTGATGGTCGAACCAAGCCGTAATAACGAACACATTCATGCCCGTTTTAACGTCCTTGTCCCTGTCATAGGTAATATCGGGACCGTAGTTGAAATGGGAATATCTGAAATCGCCGATAATGGGCTTCACAGCCTGATTGCAGAAGAACACGGGAACGCCCAGAATGCTTTCGGGAGGAGCAGCATACAGGGAAGCGTTGCCGTTTGCAAGCGTGTCGACTATCTCCAGATAATCGCTCTTGCGCATGCAGACCTCTACATCAAAGTCGTCATCCATATCGGCAATACACTGCCTTATGGCGTTGAAAAGCGTGTTGCTTTTCATCACCTTGATTCCTACGCTTTCATCATAAAAGCTCATATGCTCTTCCCCTGTTTTGGGGGTCTGCGTGAAAGCCACTTTCTTTTCCTTTGCGGCAAGACCCGCTGTAAGACCCCTTGTAACATAAGAAGTAAGGTCGATATTCGAGCCGTTCAGGATAGTTTCGGATATCTCGCTGAACACCTTGAACTTGTTCCTGCCGAAAGCCACCGTAGACCCCTTTGTCTTTATTTCTTTTCCGACAGCACCGTCCTCGATAAAGTCATCGTTATCTGTGGAAAAATCCAGCCTCGGCACTTCCAGATTCATAATGGAAGTGTATGTGCTGTGATCCCGCAGAGGATTCTTAACGAGCGGCTCGACTATAAGCTGATCGGATACTGTCTTTGGCAGGAAAGACGAGCCTCCTGTCGCAGCGGTATCGTCCAGCAGCGCATTCTTGATATCTGCGCCAATGGGCATTTTGTTCATAGTCGCCCTGATAAGCTGGGCATAGCCATTGGTGATACGGACATTTTCGGGAAGCTCTGCCGCAGAAGCACTGCTGCTTCTTTCCCTGTCCGCCTCCTCGGCAGCCTTGTCAAAGGCTTCTATCTCGGCAATTGCCCTTTCCAGCCTGTCTGCAAGATCGGAAACGATATTCTGCTGTGCCGCTCTCTGCTCCGCTGTGGACTTGCTGTCTCCCAGCATCTGGGTAAGCTTTGCCCTTGCCTCTTCCAGCGAATCGGCAAAGCCATCTCTCATGGAAGCAAGCTGCCACCTATTTTTCTTAGGATTCATAATTCATCTTCTCCTTTCGGTATCTGTACTCCTGCAGTACAGCGTCTGCTTTATTGATAATCGCCTTTGCGGCGGCTATCTCGTTTTTTCGGGGTTCATCTTCCCCCTTTACCGCAACAGATTTTGGGATATTCCTGTATCTTCCGAAATATTCCTTCGGCAGGCAGGCTGCCGCCTGTACTCCGCTTGAAACTATCTCGTCGGCAAATCCCATCTCCAGGCATTCCGCTGCGCTGAGCCATGTTTCCTCCGCCATCATTCGGGAGATCTTTTCCTCGCCGAGCTTTTCCCCCGTACGGTCAAGGTATATCCGCTTAATGGCGGCGTCATGCTTTTCAAGGTCGTCCGCAAACTTCCGCAGATCGGCGGCATTTCCGCAGGCGCAGGTCCATGCGTTGTGGATCATCACCAGCGCAGAAGACTCCATATGCACCTTAGCCCCTATCCCGAAAGCCACCGCCGTGGCAATGGAAGCACACAGCCCGTCAATATATACCTGCTTTTCAAAAGGCTGTCTGGCCAGAAACGCCTTTATAGCCATACCCTCGGAGACCGTACCGCCCGGGGAATTTATGTACACATTAAGGCGGGATATTTTTCCCAGCGCCTTGACTGCGCTTACAACCTCCTTTGCGCTTGTTTCTCCCCCTTCCTCTCCCATTGAGGATATGGCGGAATAAAGGTAAAGGTCGGCGGATGTATCGGTCTTATTTCGTATCTCCCAATACTCTCCTTTACTCTTTTCGCACATTTTTATCGCCTCCTTTTTCGTAATTTTCGGTATTCCCGCTGCCCTCTCCGCCTCCGTATATCTGCTTTAGCACAAAAGGCTCAAGCAAGGATACCTCAATAAGGTCTTTGGAAATGTAGAATTTATCGCCGCCCTCATATGGTGTCATATCCTCCCATTCCCTTATATCATTGTCGCAGAACCAGCCGTTTCTGATGCCTTTCTGATAAAATTCACCCCTGGCGGACATATTGGCTCTTGCATATCCGTTCATATTGAACTTTATGCTGTAGCCCTCCATGCGCTCCCGCTTTGTCAGCAGTCCCTTTGAAAATGCCTGCTCGTACATTCGGATAATAGGCAGGATAGTGTCCTTTAAATAGGCAAGGTCAGCCTCTTCTGCGCTGCTGTAATTTTCCCCGCCCCACAGCTTGGCGTAGGGGATATTGAACACGGAAGCCACTTTTTTAACGGTTATCTGCTCCGCCTCAAAGACCTTGGGGTCGATCACCGTTCCCTGTTTGACCTCGCTTAAAGACTTGCCGGGGTCAAGATAAAGTATCCCGTGCTGCTTGAAACGGTTTATCATCTCGTCATATTCCATGAGCTGTTCTTCATTCAGCTCCTCATTGACGGTTATCACAAGATTGGGCTTTATCCCGTATTGGAGCTGATCCACCGCAAAGGTCTTGACCTGCCTGTCGTAAGCAAGGGCATTGCGGAGTACCGATATAGGCTTTATGCCCTTGGTGTAGCCGTCTGCGGAAATGAAGTCCGTTTCAATGATATGCTCGCTGTGGATAATATGCTGCCCCGCTTCATCATATATACGGTAATACAACTCATTGGTCGAACGCTCTATTATAGGCGTTACCTCGCTTGATTTAAGCAGATACAAGGCGCACATCCTGTGGTCTCGGTCATACCTTTTCAAGGCATACGCTGCACCCTCGGCGCACCGTTGAGCCTCCATTGACCTCATAAACTCAAAGGCTGTCATACTTGGATTAAATCCGAACTCGCACATCAGGGCAACATTATGCTCTCCCGGCGGCACTTTCTCATAACCTTTCCGCAAAGAAACAGGCGCAGACGCCACAGCGTTCGCTAACATTGACACTGCCGCAAACACCGTTTCATTTCCAGCTAAGGCGGCATTGTCAAGTGAATAAAAAGAATCGTGGGTATTGACATATAATTTCCCCTTCCTGTTGAATTTTGAGGAAATGAAATCGAGCAGACCCAATCCTATCCCTCCTCTTTATTATGAAGCCGCTTGTAAAAATTTGCGGCGGCAACATTGCTTAATATGCAGTTGCCCAAAGCCTCAAGTCTGGCCAGTGAGTCAATAATATCCGAAACGGCTTTATTGTCCATATCAACGGTTATCTCCTCGGTCATTGTATCAGCCTCATAACTTTCCTCATTTTCTTCGCATTTTTCACCTTTTTTTAGGTCAATTCCGCCTGTTTTTACCTCATTTTCGGCGCTTTTTTCGCAGGATTTTCCGCAAATCAGCGCATTCAGACGTTCATTTTCAGCTTTCAGCCGCTCTGTTTCCGCAAGTACTTCCGCCTTTTCCTTTTCTTCCCGCTCAGCCGCAGCCTCAACCTCGCTGAGGACTTCCGCAAACCGCTTCTTGAATTTCGCAGTGCCGTCAAAACAGAAGATAAAGTGCGCCTTATCGGCATACTTGTTGCTTGGGATCACGTTTATGATCTCAAAGCCCTCCATTGCCAGACGATGAGCGGCGGTCTGATCCATAACATTGAAAGGGTGTAGCTTTTTAGGCTTAGTTTCTTTGCTTTCCATCTGCTCACAGCTCCTTTACTCTCTCCGAATATTTCATTTTAAGCTCCAAAACCCTTGACTTCATATGCTGATCCGAGCTTTTGAAACCTCTGCGCCGTATAGCCTTGCGAAGTTCACCGTCAGTTACCAAAGTAACATATTTCGCTCCGCACCTGCCGCAGACAAAATAGTCAATATGAATGCCGTCGGGGAAATGCTTTGATTTAAGCTTCACTCGCTCCAAAACAATATCTTCTCCGCATACATCACAACGTACGTCAATTTTCGGGGAAACAGGTCTGCTTTTCATTTTTAACACCCTTTCAGATTTTCGGCGCATAGAATATGTTCGCCTTTGAGGGCTGCGCCATGTGCATTGCAATGGAAGTTATCGCCGATACGGTTATATCTATCCGCTCTATGCTCCTGCCCTTGTCAGCCTTGTAATTCTCGTTGGCGTCCGTATACAGCCGAACGTTTCCGAAACACCACCGTGCGCAGGGATTGCCGTCATGGAACAGCTTTCGGTCAAGTATCAGCTTTTCGTACTTTTTCATGGCGGGGGAAATGTTCTTCACGTCCTGAGGTATCTCGGCAACCTTTACCCCGTTGTCGGTCAGCAGCTTTTCTATAAACTGCGCCTGCCATGGGTCTATCCCTATCCATTGGATATTGTAGACCCTGCCCATTTGCAGTATCTTCTCCGCCACAAACTCATAGTCAATACTCCGCCCCGGCGTGGTGTAAACATATCCGTCAGCCGCCCATTGCCCGAAAGGCACTCCGTCACGCTGCTCCCGCTCTTTCATTTTCTCCTCTGTTATCCAGGCAAAATGGAGCTGATACCAGAACGGCAATCCCTCCTGTATCGGGAACGTAAGAGTAAATCCCGTAAGGTCGGTGGTGGAGGACAGGTCAAGTCCGCCCCAGCATTTCTTGCCTGTAAGGTCGGGAGCTTCCCTGACAGTAGCGTCCCATTCGGAAAGAGGCAGCCAGCCTACGAGCTTAACGCTTATCCACTGATTAAGGCGAAGCCATCGGAAAAGCCGCTCCATTGAAGGACTTCCTTTAGCGTCCTTTGCCTCGTCCCGCAGCGTATCAATATCTATCGTAACACCGAGAGACGGATTGCATTTGTACCAAAGGCTCTCGTCATAAATATCAATATCCTTTATGCTGTCGGTATCTCCCCCAAGTCCGTAAATATACGGCAGCCAGATTGGATTATCCGTATACATGGCGTTTCCCTGTCTTGCCTCATATATCTTGCGGGCTTTCTCGTGAATTTCCCAGCCTATGGAAACTCTGTCGGGGTCACTGCCTGCGGTGGTAAGCACGATATACACAGGCTGCTTTCTGGCTGATCCCGAACCGAATGTCATAATATCCCAAAGGTCTCGGTTGGGCTGGGCGTGCAGCTCGTCAAAAATAACACAGGTAGGCTTGTATCCGTGCTTTGAATACGCTTCCGAGGACAGCACCTTGAACACCGTATGAGTATTCTTATCTATGATGATTTTCTGGGATTCTTTTATCTTAGCCCTTTTCACAAGGTAAGGGCTTTGCTTTAGCATTGACAGAGCGGCGTTGAATACGATAGAGGCGTTTTCCTTGTCCGCAGCGCACACATAGACCTCGCCGTCATACGAACCGTCTCCGAAAGTGTGATACAGTCCCAATGCCGCCGCTATCTGGGATTTGCCGTTCTTTTTAGGCACTTCCATGTACAGGTAGTGATACTGCCTAAAGCCGTTGTCCTTGACCCTGCCGTAAAATTCGGTTATCATCTCTTTCTGCCAGTCCTGGAGCAGAAAAGGCTTGCCGTAAAAATCATCAGACAGTTTCAGGCATTGGATAAAGTTCACCGTGTACTCGGACTTATTTCTGTCAAACGCCATTTAAGCACCTCTCGCATTGACTGAGAAAAGCTGCGCCATAGGGTCGCTTTCTTCCTCATCGTCCGCTTTTTTGGGTATCGAACGAAGCTGCGCCGCAATGGTCATGATATTTTCCTTTTCAATATCAAGGAGCATTTTCCGCTTGTCCTGGATACGCTTGTCAAGCGACAGCAGATTGCTTTCCATTTTGGCAAGAGTATTGAAATATTCCATAGCGGGTATCGCTCTTGACTTGATGTCGGGGCTTTCTTCCATGTCCGCTTCATAGTCTCTCTGCAGGTCGGTGATACCCTTGGAAAACTCCTCCCGCTTAGCCTCCAGGTCAATGACCTCGGCGGTAAGCTGACAGTATCGGTTCACAGCTCCCTCCACCAGCGCATCATTCTTGCCGATGGACTCCAGCAGACTGTTCACCCGCCTGAACTCCTTGTAAGCGGCAGGGTTTGACTTCACTTCTTTTCTTGCTTTCAGGGACTTCCCCGTAGCAAGAGCCGCCTCTCCCGCTTCACGTCTGGCAAGCTCCTTTTTCGTCCTGTGGGAACGCCCTTCCGCCTTTAACACGCTGACCGGTTTGCTTGGCGTCGGCATACTGTCACCTCCGTTTTTCACCGAATTTATTTCCCCGCCGAAAAAATCCCGATGTGGGAATTTTTTTCATATGAATGTCCGCCGCGGTCGTCTTGCAGGAGGCATAAAACCTCAAGGATAGGGGGGTATCTTCCCTGCGGCTGACATCCTGCGGACATATATCCGTTACTCTCTCCTCTTGTTTCCGAAACCGCCGTCCTCTTTGGCTGTCTTGACCGAGTGGCACACATGGCAAAGACCCTGCCAATTGTTCCTGTCCCAGAATAATTTAAGGTCGCCCCTGTGCGGCTTGATATGGTCTACCTCTGTCGCAAGGGTACGCCGCCCCTGCCTTGCACATTCGGCACAGTATGGGTGACTTGCCAGAAACAACTTGCTTTCCTTCCTCCATTTATATCCGTACAGCCTTGCGGAGGACGATGGACGTTTGGAACTGTGTTCGGCTCTATGCTTATCGCAATAGCCCTCGGTCGTCAGTATCATGCACCCGCCATGCCTGCAGGGTCTCGGTATCCTGTTCATATGACATACTTCCTTACATTACCTTGCGGCTATGCGCCCGATACTGCACGGCAGAGCTGTTGCCAAGCCGCTTTACTTTCCTCGGACGCATACCGCCCGCAAAGTTTTTACCCCTACAGCCATTCTACACCCGAATTTAAAAAAGTGTATAGCCCATGAGTGCCAATGTGTGCCAAACAGTGCCAAAATGTGCCAAGTAATGCCAAGTAGTGCCAAAATTTAATAATTTATTCACAAATGGCAGGACAAAATAAAAAATCCTGCCGAATTATTACAATCTGACAGGATTTTTTACAAATATTTATTCGGACAGAACACATTCCCGTTCCTGCATATGCCGCAGCATTTCAAGACCGTAGCCGTGCAATCGATGTACGGTTCTTACCGATACGCCGACAATGGCAGCGACCTCTTCCCAGTCGGCGGCACACAGTACATAATACTGGGTCATTACCGCCTTGATCTTCGGGTCTGATATCCGACCGATAAGACTGTCCACCTCTTTATATTTCTGATACAGTAGGTCAATTCCGTTTTCTATCTCCCGCACTATCCCCCGGAGCTGGAGGCAATCGGAAAGATAACCCAGCTTCTCCGCCATGCGACCAGAACCATAAACCGTATTCAAACGGGTCAGCCGGTTCTTCCACATCCTCAGTTTCGCGAACTGCTGTTCCAACTCTATTTCTCTGTAACGGTAGTCCTCAAGATCCTTTTTGGTTATCACCTCTGCCCACGTCCCTTACTATAGTACTCTATATCTATTATACTACTACTTTTCGGAATGTGGATATTTGGATGAAAAAAATTTATGATACAGCCTCAGTTTACATATATATCCCACTCTAACTCTACCATATAAGGCAAACGAAATCTAGAAGGCAAAAAATGGTGAAGGAAAAGTATAAGTTGGAAAAGTCGGCATGATTTGATATGAATGTTTGGTCAAATGGAATTGGGTAACATTCACCTTGACAAATAAAAAACCACACCATTGATTACAAAGATGTGGATTATTTATTTTGTGCTATTATCATTTATTTTAGACTTATTATTTAAGATTACTCTATTTATACTTTCTACACCTAAACTCTCTTGAATTTCCTTATTTTTAAGTTCTGTACAAAGTGCTTCATAATGATTAGTTATTTTTCTTAAACTTTCTTCAGCATCTTTTGATGATTTATTAGAATAATGCATTGCCATTATACTAAGAACAACAGAAAATGTAGTTCCCATAATTCCAATCCATGTGGATATTATCCCTATGACACTTTCAGGAATATCAACAAAAAAGATAATTGCAGAACCCAAAATTCCTAGCACTGAAAATCCAATTACAATAGACAAGCAAATCCATTTACACTTATTCATTGTGAGCCTCTTCTGTGTTATCCTCAATTATTTGAGTTATATCTTCAGATAAGCCAGTATTCCAGTGAGGACCAGTTAAATACCACGCTGGATGAAAAGCATATCCCTCAAGCATATGTTCAATAACTTTAGGTGCAATTGCCCTATATGTAAAATAATAAGTTAGCTTTTGAATAATTATCTGTCTTTGGTGATTAAAATCATCAAAAGAAAATGCAGATTTCCCGTCATAAGTATTATTATTTTTTATTACTTGACACTGTTTATCATTACATAATTCGTGTTCAAAGTCGAAAATAAACGATGTAACAATATTAACAGCTACTGACTCGTTAATATGTTTTAACTGCCAACTCAAATATTCAGCATCTGTTTTTACACCTGCCGCTACTTGAATTTTATTTAAGTCAACAGAATTAGGATATAATATACTTATCGGTTTATGCCGTAAAAACCAATACCCTAAATATGCAGCAATTTTAAATGCATTTGGGTGATCTACAGGATGCGGTGTTTTATCAATTATTTTTGCCATGCCTATCACAGCATCGCCTACCACTTCATTCACCAATGCTTCGCTCAAAAAATAGGATACAGAATACAAGGGATCTACCCTTTTAATTAGTTCCTCACAGATATCTCGACAACAACTGGCAATAAATATACGCCACTCTGCGAGCCTATCGTAAGTAAAAAAATCTCCGTTTGTTATTTGTACATGCTCAATTTTCATGCAATTAACGTTTTTTATCATATCCACCATAATTCCCTCTTAGTCCCAAAGGTTAACAATAAAATTCGAATTGTTTTTGATATTTGATTCAGAAATATCAACACCACCGAAAGTATTGCCTTGTACCATAGTCATAAAAGTACTCTCAGATTCAGGTTTCTTGGATTTTATTTTCTCGAGAACTACATCAGCATTGTTAAATACAATGTTGTGATTAGCCGTTGTTTCTACCTTGTTTTCCATTTTAAAAACACACTGTAATTAGTCAATAATTTTAATAACAGTGTAACCTCCTTTTCCTAAGATACGTACTGTATAAATTATATCACAAATGATAGTTATTTGTCAATACTTTTTTCCCATTTTTTATTTTTTTTTTTTGATATTCTCTATAACCATTTTTGTGGTTATAATTATATTATATGTGTTTTTACAAAAACTTTCAAGAAGAATTACATGAATCAAATTAGCCTTATTTTACAAGTTCGGACAACAAAAAGGCACTATTAAATTCATCAGATATTACATTAACTAATCCCCTCAGAAAGTACTTCTCACCAAAGCCAAAAATTTTACACATCGTTCTAGAATAAAAATATACTTAACTCAAAATTGAGTGCTAACAAAGAAAACCGCCGCACATCAGCGGCAGTCCTCATCGATCTTCGCCCCGAACCCAAACCGCCCATCGGTATAAACCAACAGCACAGGCAGTTCGAGTACGGCGCATTCTGGCTCCCCCGACTGGACTTGAACCAGTGACCCGATTATACGGAAG
>JAMOZU010000047.1:3787-12120 GCA_023667745.1 Ruminococcus sp. | reverse complement strand
ATATATGGTTTTTGCGGCGGCTGAATCCCATAATTCAATGAGGGATTTGTATTATCTTGCCCCTTGCCTCTTGTTTATTGCCTTCGTCGGGGGAAAAACGAGTTTTTGTTTACAAAATATCAACTCAAAACCGTTGAATTATTAAATAATTTTCTATATAATGGAAATATTAACTGTAAGGAGGACTAAATGTCATGTCAAAAAAACCCTATTACATTACCACACCCATCTATTACCCCTCCGCAAGCCCTCATATAGGGACTTGCTATACCACGGTGGCGTGCGACGCCATTGCCCGTTACAGGCGAATGCAGGGTTACGATGTGATGTTCCTTACGGGTACGGACGAGCACGGGCTGAAAATACAGCAGAAGGCCGATGAAAAGGGGATTACCCCCAAGGAATATGTGGACGGGATAGTGGCGAATTTCAAAAAGCTGTGGAAATTCATGAACATCAGCTACGACCACTATATCCGCACCACCGACGATTACCACATCAAGACCGTTCAGACCATCTTCCGCCGCCTTTACGACAAGGGATATATCTACAAGGGGGAATACACGGGGAAATACTGCGTCCCCTGCGAGAGTTTCTGGACAGCTACCCAGTTGGACGAAAAGGGCTGCTGCCCCGACTGCCACCGCCCGGTGACCGATGCCAGGGAGGAGGCGTATTTCTTCAAGCTCTCCCCCTTTGCGGAGCGTATCGAAAAGCTCCTTTTGGAGACGGATTACCTGCAGCCCAAAAGCCGCGCCGTTGAGTTGGTGAACAATTTTATAAAGCCCGGACTTGAAGACCTGTGCGTTTCGAGAACCACTTTCACCTGGGGCATTCCCGTGGATTTCGATGAAGGGCATGTGGTATACGTATGGGTGGACGCACTGTCCAACTATATCTCCGCTCTGGGCTATGAAAACGACCGTGAGGATCTGATGAGCAGATACTGGCCCGCAGACGTTCACATGGTGGCAAAGGATATAATGCGTTTTCACGCTATCATATGGCCCGCCATGCTTATGGCACTGGAACTGCCGCTGCCGAAACATCTGGCTGTTCACGGGTGGATAACATTTAACGGGCAGAAGATGAGCAAGTCACTGGGGAACGTGATCGACCCGATAATTTTGGGGGAGCGTTACGGTGCAGACGCCATACGCTATCACATTCTCCGAGAAATGCCCTTAGGCTCGGACAGCAGCTTCTCCAACGAGATAATGATAAACCGCATAAATTCCGACCTTGCCAACGATCTGGGCAACCTTGTTTCCCGCACCGTGGCAATGGTGATAAAATATTTTGACGGGACTCTCCCCGCCGAGCGTCGGGCAGACCCGTTGGACGATGAGCTTATTGCAATGGCATCCTCTCTCCGTGATACCGTTGACGGGCTTATGGACGAAACAAAGTTAAGCGTTGCCTTGGCGGAGATATTCAAGGTAATTTCAAGAGCCAACAAGTATATCGACGAGACTACCCCCTGGATTCTTGCAAAGGACGAAAGCAAGCGGACAAGGCTGGCGGCTGTTCTCTACAATCTTCTTGAAAGCATAAGGATATGCTCTTCCCTGCTTTGCCCCTTTATGCCCACGGATATGCCGAAAATTTTTGAGCAGATAGGCGCAGGAGAAGGGGACGTTACTTATGAGAACGCAGGGAAATTCGGGGTACTTCCCGAAAATGTCACTGTGAAAAAGGGCGATGTGCTTTATCCGAGGATAGACGTTGAAAAGGAGATAGAAGAGCTTAACGCATTTGTGGCAAAGGAAAATGCGGCGGAAAAAGCGGACACGGCGGACACTGCCGAGCCTGCGGCGGGGATAATCGGCATAGAGGATTTCGGCAAGGTGGATATGCGTGTGGCGGCGGTGACGGCATGCGAAAAGATACCCAAGGCCAAAAAGCTCCTTAAACTCACCCTTGACGACGGGCTTGGGGGACGGCAGGTAGTGTCGGGCATTGCCAAGTGGTACGCTCCGGAAGACCTTATAGGCAAAAAGATAGTGGTTGTGGCGAACCTTGCCCCGGCAAAGTTATGCGGCGTTGAGTCACAGGGAATGATACTTGCGGCGGACGCAGGGGAAGAGGTAAAGGTGATATTCATAGACGAGAGTATTCCCAATGGGGCAAGGCTGGGTTGAGACCGGGTTTATTCTCATACCGATCCCCATTGGAATTATGGGATTTGTATAATACCGATTCACGAGCCGAATGTGTAAAGAAATTCTGCGCAAAATCCGATGTATACGGATCTTGCGCAGAAATTTTTCGTTCATATCGGGAATGGATTTGTATGGGGAGCGTTTGGAGTTACGGTGACGGTTGAGCGGTGCTTGGGTGAAATGCACAAATATGTGTACGATTTATTGTGAAAAAGGGAGAATACGCTTAAAGTTAAAAATAATTTGCGCAAAGCTATTGACAAGCGGGAGCAAATATGTTATTATAATATTACAGAGCAATAATAATTTTTATATAAGCGGAAATGATTTTGCGGAATTACGATATGTCCGGCGGTAATTGCATTTCGGAACAGACGATAAGGCCATTTACAGCTTGTGTTTTACGGTAATATCACTCCAACAGACTATAACTATTCCCGTATCTCGTTTCCCGCCTTTCGCCTTTTGCCTTTTGTCTCTCGCCTTTTGTCTCCGGCTTCCGACCTCTAACCTCTAGCTTCTAACCTCTAGCCTCTAACAGAAAACCCTCCGCCGAACAAAGGCTGTCCGGCGGAGGTAAAAGGATGGAAGATTATGAAAAAAGGGTGGATAATCGGATTCGAACCGATGGTCTTCAGTGCCACAAACTGACGCGTTAACCAACTACGCTATACCCACCGTAAGAGGCGACACCCGAAGAGTACGGCGTTAGGGGAAACGCCGAAAGGGGGGGGGTGGAACTCCCCGGATGCCGCCCGTGGCGCATCTTGCTGGACTCGAACCAGCGGCTTACTGCTTAGAAGGCAGTTACTCTATCCAACTGAGTTAAAGATGCGTAAATGAGATCAAAGTTGAGGTTTCGTATTTATTAAGGTCTCTGCCTGTTTCTCATGAAATCGGCGGTCTAACCTCTTACCTCTAACGTCTAACCTCTAAAAGTGGAGCGGGTGATGGGAATCGAACCCACGCGACCAGCTTGGAAGGCTGGAATTCTACCATTGAACTACACCCGCAATTATTGTAAACTGTAAACAAAAGGTTCACCGAACGTAAGACCCGGTTAAAATCATTTTCGCCCTTTGTCGGCTTATCCTAATGCAAAATATATTATATCACATATTTTTAGGTTTGTCAAGTGTTTTTTGAAAAAAATTTGCTTTGATTTGGGAAAATTTTTTTTGACGGCGGGAAAAAATTTTGTAGGATATTGAAAAAATTTCCCGAAAAGGGCGTAAATCCCGCAAAAATCCACCGTTAAAAAAATTTGGCATTGACAAAGGGGACAAAAAATTGTATAATTTATATATGAGATACGTTTAAGAAAAAGGCGGTCGGATTGTTTATATTTCAAGCCCCGCATTTTTGGCTGACACATCAGTTTCTAAAACTAAAACGGAAGGATTGATTTTTTTGGGACTTACATTAACGGAGAAAATTTTAAAGGCTCACACCGTTGACGGGGAGTTCGTCAAGGGGAGCGAGATAGGCATTAAAATTGACCAGACTCTGACCCAGGACGCCACGGGGACTATGGCATATCTTGAATTTGAGGCTATGGGCGTTCCGAGGGTGCGCACGGAGCGTTCGGTGGCGTATATCGACCACAACACTCTCCAGTCGGGTTTTGAAAATGCGGACGATCACAGGTTTATAGGTTCTGTTGCCAAAAAGCACGGGATATATTTCTCCCGCCCCGGCAACGGCATTTGTCATCAGGTGCATCTGGAGCGGTTCGGTGCGCCCGGCAAGACCCTTATCGGCTCGGACAGCCACACTCCCACAGGAGGCGGCATAGGCATGATAGCCATTGGAGCGGGAGGCTTGGACGTGGCAGTGGCTATGGGGGGCGGTGCATATTACATCACCTATCCCAAAATAGTCAAGGTGGAGCTGACGGGGGCTTTGCAGCCCTGGGTATCGGCTAAGGACGTTATTCTGGAGGTACTGCGGCGGCTTTCGGTAAAAGGCGGCGTGGGGAAAGTAATCGAATACTGCGGCGATGGAGTAAAGACCTTATCCGTACCGGAGAGGGCTACCATTACCAACATGGGGGCTGAACTTGGGGCTACCACTTCCATTTTCCCCTCGGACGAGATAACACGTCGGTTTCTGGCGGCGCAGGGGCGTGAGGACGTATATGTACCCCTGTCTGCAGATGAGGACGCCGTTTATGATGAGACGGTGGAAATAGACCTGTCAGCCCTTGTTCCCATGGCGGCATGTCCTCATTCGCCGGACAATGTAAAGACTGTCGATGAGCTTAAGGGAATGAAGATAGATCAGGTGTGCATAGGTTCTTGCACAAACAGTTCGCTTATGGATATGATGAAGGTGGCGCATATTTTGAAAGGTAAGACGGTTCACCCGGACGTTTCCCTGTCTATCGCTCCCGGCTCGAAGCAGGTACTCAATATGCTGGCGGAGAACGGTGCGCTGGCGGTTATGATAGATGCGGGGGCGAGGATCCTCGAAAGCGCATGCGGACCTTGCATAGGCATGGGGCAGTCCCCCAATTCAAAGGGAATTTCCCTGCGAACATTCAACAGGAATTTCGAGGGACGAAGCGGCACAAAGGACGGTCAGGTATATCTGGTATCGCCCGAACTGGCGGCGTTTTCGGCTGTCAAGGGGGTTTTGTCCGACCCCAGGGAAATAGAGGGCGGGTTTAAGTTTACAATGCCCGAAAAGTTTACCGTAAACGACAACATGATAGTTCTTCCCGCCGATGAAGGGGATATGGACAAGGTGGAAATTTTGCGGGGACCCAACATAAAGCCTTTCCCCGAAACTGCGCCTTTGGCGGAGGATATTTCCTGCGGCTGCTCCCTTAAGGTGGGGGACAATATCACCACAGACCATATTATGCCTGCGGGGGCGAAAATTCTTCCTCTGCGGTCGAATATCCCTGCTATCTCCAATTTCTGCTTTACGGTATGCGACGAGGAGTTCCCCACAAGGGCTAAGGAGATGGGGCAGAGCATTATAGTGGGCGGCGTGAACTACGGGCAGGGTTCTTCAAGGGAGCATGCGGCGCTTGCGCCCTTGTACTTAGGTGTCAAGGCTGTTCTGGTAAAGAGCTTTGCGAGAATACACCGGGCGAACCTTATAAATGCGGGCATATTGCCCCTTACCTTCGTGAACGAGGGGGACTATGACAAGATAGACCGGGGGGACAAGCTCGTTATAAGCGGCGTGCGCAAGGCTGTGGAAAGCGGCGTTACGGAGCTTGTTGTAAAGAATGAGACCAAAGGCTGTGATATTCCCGTACTTTGCGAGCTGACGGGCAGGACAAGGGATATTGTTCTTGCGGGCGGTCTGCTGGATTACACAAGAGAATCCCTTAAATAATGGCTGAAAATAAAAACGGCGAGCCGGATATTTCCGATGTTATAAGGGTATTGCGGGCGGCTGCGGGAATGGGGGATGTTCCGTTGGAACGCATTCCAACGGAACGCATTTCGGACGAAATGCCTGTTGACAGGGTGGAGTTTTCGGCGGAAGCGAGAGCCAAGGCGATGTCCGGCAAGGCAAGGGGGGCGGGGATTTCACGGAATGCGGAAAATCCGTTCGCCGACAGTGACGAGGCTCGGAATGCGATTGAGATTTTCCGGAAGATGAGCGGGGTAAGTGGTGAACATGTTACCAAGGGCGAGCAGGTTGCCAAGGGTGAAAATGTTCAGACGGAAATGCCCGATAAAGCGGAAATTTTACGGAGTGCGGAAAGTTCGTCTGCCGACAGTGACGAGGCTCGGAATGCGTTAGAGATTTTCCGGAAGATGAGCGGGGTAAGTGGTGAACATGTTACCAAGGGCGAGCAGGCTGCCAAGGGTGAAAATGTTCAGCCGGAAAAGCCCGATAAAGCGGAAGTTCCACGGAATGCGGAAAGTTCGTTTGCCGAGAGTGACGAAGCTCGGAGTGCGATAGAGGTTTTTCGCAAAATGAGCGGCGTTGTGAGTGGGGGGCAAGCTCCGCAAAGTGAACAGGTCAACAGTGGTGAACACGTCACCAAGAGTGAACAGGTTACCAAGGGGGAGCGGGTTCGGACGGAAAGTCCTGTTAATGCGGAAGTTTCACGGAGCGTGGAAAATCCACGGAGCGTGGAAGGTTCGTCCGCCGACAGTGATGAGGCTCGGAGTGCGATTGAGGTTTTTCGGAAGATGAGCGGGGTCACCGGTGGTGAGCAAGTTGCCAAGGGTGAAAATGTTCAGCCGGAAATGCCCGATAAAGCGGACGTTGAGGAAAATCGGCAAGATAGGGGCGATTCGGAAAATTTACTGCGTTCGCAAAGTTCACAAGCCGTTGAACAGGGTGAAGAAAATCCCGATAAAACGGAAGAAATTCCGGACAGTTCGGATAAACCGCAAAATAAGAGCGTTTCCAAAAAAAGCGAGCCGCAGGGCATGCCCACATATAAACCTTTTGACATAACGGATATTCCCAAAACGGTTTACACGCCGCCAACCGAAGAAGAGGAGACGGAAGAGCCGGAAAAATGCCGTCTGGCGGTTTGCGGGGCGGACTGCGCCGATTGCGGCTTCGGGGAGGAATACGACTGCCCCGGCTGCGGGGGACTTTGGGAAGACTGCGACATTGTGCGGTGCGCCGCAGTGAAGGGGCATGAGCATTGCGGGCTGTGCGGCGAGTTCCCCTGCGATAAGCTGCGGGAGGCGGCGTTCGACCCGGAGACCGGGGACAACGGCGACAGGCTCATAAGGCTCAAAAGTCTTGGAGAGGCGGCAAAGGACAAACGCAAGCCTCGTCTCATAATGGCGGGGTGCTGCGGGGGAATTGCGCTGGGGGCTGTGATAGGGGGATTTTCGGGAGCTATACTGCCCTGGGTCTTTGCCATGACGGTCACCGGAGCGGGAGCGGGGCTTATGGCGGCTGTTTCCGGAAAAGGCGGCGTTGCCGGGAAAAAAGGGGGACGGCAAAAAGAAAAGGGTGAAGAGGACGAATAGGGTATGAACTTTCTTAAGATAAAGGCGGAGAACGACCGATATTTTGCGGAGCATGATTTCCCGGAGATGGTCTCGGAATATATTCCCGATTTTACACCGATAAAGCGGGAGCGGCGGGAGCGGTTTTCGGTTGAGGAAAATATCACCCATGAGTCCACGGTGGAATGTATTCTGCGCAACAGCGGCAAGTGCACCGTTGTCCTCAATTTCGCCAATGCTCTTATTGCGGGAGGAGGGTATATAATGGGCGGGAACGCCCAGGAGGAAAGCCTTTGCAGGGCTTCCATGCTCTACTACGCCATAAAGGGCGTTAATGAATTTTACGGGGCAAACAGGCGGCATATGACCCCGGATTACACGGACGGTCAGATATATTCCCGAAATGTCCCGCTGATACGGAACGATTCGGGGGAAATGCTTGAAAGCCCCGTAACATGCGATTTCATCACCTGCCCTGCGGTGAACAGGTATGAGGCGGCGGTCTTGCTTATGCCGAGGGAAAAGACCAATAAAATAATGGAGCGGCGGATAGGCAAGATAGCGTCTCCGGCAATGTCGAAAGAACCGCAGGTGATAATTCTTGGGGCGTTCGGCTGCGGCGCATTCGGGAACAGGCGGGAAGAGGTTTTTCCTATGTTTGAAAGGGCTGTGAACCGGTTCACCGATGAAAGCGCAGAGGTTATATTTGCCGTTAAGGGGTAATATGCAAATTTTCTGCGGTGTTTATAAAAAAATATTTTAGAGAGGATAGTTTAAAATGGCAAAGATTCAAATGACCACACCTTTGGTGGAAATGGACGGAGACGAGATGACAAGGGTCATCTGGAAGATGATAAAGGAAATTCTCATTGACCCCTATGTGGAGCTTAAAAGCGAATACTACGACTTGGGGCTTGTTCTCAGGAACGAGACAAACGACCAAGTTACGGTGGATTCCGCCAACGCCACCAAAAAATACGGCGTTGCCGTAAAGTGCGCCACCATAACCCCCAATGCCCAGAGGGTGGAGGAATACAAGCTCAAGGAAATGTGGAAGTCCCCCAACGGGACTATCAGGGCTATCCTTGACGGCACTGTTTTCAGAAAACCCATTCTTGTAAAGGGGATAACTCCCTATATCCCCACTTGGACAAAGCCCATTACTATAGCCCGTCACGCTTACGGCGACATTTACAAGAACACCGAGCTCAAAGCCCCCGAAGGCCGCAAGGCG
>JAMOZU010000047.1:0-3777 GCA_023667745.1 Ruminococcus sp. | reverse complement strand
AGCTGGTCATCACCGATAAGGACGGCAAGGAAACAAGGGCTCTTATCCACGAGTTCAAGGGGACAGACGGCATTGTACAGGGAGTTCACAATCTGGATAACTCCATAGGCAGCTTTGCAAGGGCTTGCTTTAACTATGCTTTGGACGCTAAGGAGAATTTGTGGTTCGCTTCAAAGGACACCATTTCCAAGACTTACGACCATAGGTTCAAGGATATTTTTGCGGAAATATACGAGAACGAATATAGGGGAAAATTCGAGGCTGCGGGGATAGAGTATTTCTACACGCTTATTGATGATGTGGTTGCACGTGTTATCCGCTCGGATGGCGGCTTTATATGGGCGTGCAAGAACTACGACGGGGACGTTATGTCGGATATGCTGGCAACTGCCTTCGGCTCGCTGGGGCTTATGACTTCCGTGCTTGTCTCCCCGGACGGCGTTTACGAATATGAGGCGGCTCACGGGACTGTTACACGGCATTATTACAACTACCTCAAAGGCGAGAAAACTTCCACCAACCCCATCGCCACTATTTTTGCATGGTCGGGAGCGTTCCGCAAAAGGGGCGAGCTTGACAATATCCCCGCTCTGTGCGATTATGCGGACAAGCTGGAGAAAGCCTCGGTTCAGACTATGGAAGAGGGCATTATGGACAAGAACCTGTCCGCCATGAGTACCCTCCCCAACAAGCAGGCTGTGGACACGGAAACGTTCCTGCGGGAAATTGCGGCAAGGCTGGATAAGATGATGAACTGATTTTAGCGGCTTGTATATTAAACACGGTTTCCCCTGCCGTCAGGCGTTTGAAAGATGTGGTATTTTCCCCTCGCCTACGGCGGGGGAAAATACTCGTTAATAAATCAAAATTGATTCGCCCCCTTGACAACCGAGGAAAAATATGGTATACTGTTTTTAGTTGAAACGGATTGATGCAGACTTTTCCGTCGGTAAAAACCCCGCCGGGAAAGGTGAACAGACAGTTGAAAGGAGTGCTTATATATGGGAATATCGCCAATCGGTTTAAGCGGCGGCAGTATCGGTAACGGAAGTTACGGCGGACAGGGCGGCATAGGAGCAGTGCCGGGGAAAATATCAAACCTCGAAAAGCAGAAAGAGGATTACGAAAAGGCGAAAGAATCCTCTTCCGACCCCGAGGTCACGGGAACGCTGCAGGGAAAGATAGAGGGCTTGGAACGGCGTATAGACACGCTGAAAAAACGCCTTGAAAAACTCCGGGACGAGGAGGAAAACGGCGAATGCCAAACTTGCAAGAACCGCAAATATCAGGACGGCTCGGACGACCCGGGAGTGTCCTTCAAAAGTGCCACAAAGATAAGCCCCGAAGCGGCGGCGTCCGCTGTGAGAGGGCATGAAATGGAGCATGTCTACCGCAACAGAGCCGAGGCTGCAAGGGAAGACAGGGAAGTTGTCAGCCAGAGCGTGGTGATAAAGACCGCCATTTGTCCCGAATGCGGCAAATCGTATGTTTCCGGCGGGGAGACCAAGACGGTAACAAGGGCAAAGCCGGAAACGGAACGGGCAGATAGTATAAGTATGTCAGGCACATCTCGTCCCGACCTTGCGGGCAAGTTCAGCGTGGGGATAAAGGAAAACGACCCTACGAATGTGGGCGGATTTTTTGACAGGGCGGCTTGAATAAAGATTTTTTTATAAACGCTTTTCTCCGTTGGCGGAGGAAAGCGTTTTTTTGTGTGCCAAGATGCCCGTGAAAAAAATTTGCGGCTGACGGCTGACGGAGGGGAACATTTTTTTGCCGTATTTTTCCGCCAATGTATAATCCCGCAAATTTCGGAAATAATTTGTTAAGAACGTTAAGGGAGTGCCGATTTAAGGCAATACCGATTAAGTAGGATTCAAAATGTTAGGCGGTTTTTCTCCCGCCGAAGGCGGGAGAAAAACCTTAAATCGGTAATTCCTTAAGGTAATTTCCCCGCCGCAGTCGGGGAAATCACCGCCTGATATAAAGCGATAAGGAAATGATTTGATCGGTGTTCCCTTAAACAGTTACACAAAATTATTTTCGGGAGTTGATATTGTTATGGCAGTTGATTTTGCAAAAAGCAAAACAAAAGAAAACCTTATGAGAGCCTTTGCGGGGGAGAGCCAGGCGAGAAACCGCTACACCTTTGCGGCGGACAAGGCGAAGAAAATGGGCTGTTGGTTCATTTACAACATTTTCACCTTTACCGCCAACCAGGAAAAAGCCCATGCCGAGATATTCTACAATCACCTGAAACAGGCAAACGGAGAGAATATCCTTATCCCCGATGCCGCCTATCCCGTAGGCAATTACGAGACCATAGAGGAGCTATTGCGTTCGGCCCGGCATAACGAGTATGAGGAATATGAGAGCGTGTACCCCGAATTTGCCCGTATCGCCAAGAAAGAGGGCTTTCCCGACATTGCCTATTCCTTTGAGAAGATAGCCCTTATCGAAAAGGAACACGGCGACCGCTTCGGCTGTTTTGCCGAACTTTTAGAGCAAAGCCGAATGTTCACCGGAGACGAGGACACCGAGTGGATATGCCTTAACTGCGGGCATATTTACAAGGGAAAGAACGTCCCCAAGGCATGTCCGGTGTGCGATCATGAGCAGGGGTATTTTGTACCCTACAAGTATTATAAGTTTATAGCGGAGAGGTACGCTGTCAGAGGCTAGAGGTTAGAGGTTAGAGGCTGGAGACCGGAAATTTATGGGCGAGGTTCATACAAGAGGCAAGGGTTATAACTCTTGCCTCTTGCGGCATGGGTTACGGTTCATGCCTCTTTTTTGACTGCATAAATTTTGTTAAATTTTTGTAAATTCTTTTGGGTATTAAGTTTCCGCTGTGAACAACACACTTAAAAATTACTTGCTGTGTTCCAACTCGCCGATGAAGTTGAAGATAATATCAATCTGTTGGTGCTTTTCTCCGTTCTCAAGGGCGTACATCTGATGGACGATTATCTTGTCCACAAACGAAACGATGAGTTCGGGGGTAAGCGTTTCAAAATCGGCATACTTCTTGGCAACAGCAATAAATCTGTCAATACCGCTGTCCGTTTCGTTAAGTTCGGACAGCTTTTTTGTTGTTTCGGCAAGTCTTGCTTTCAGTTCTTTCTGCTCTCTTTCATAATCGGCTGTGAGAGAGGAAAAACGTTCTTCCGATAAAATGCCGTGGACTGATACAAATCCCTCATTGAATTATGGGACTTAAGCCGCCGCAAAAACCATATATGCAAATTTTTTACGGCGGCTTCATCTCCATAATTCTAATGGGGATTAGTATGAAAATGTTCAGCGGCTTTTGGAAACACGAAAAAAAGTTTATGCGGACAAAATGCCCGACCCGTTACGAGGTCTGATAATCTGCGCCGACTGCGGAGCGAGGCTTTATCTGCAACGTCAGTCCAACCGTGACTATGCTCACCTTGACTGCTACTACTGCGGAACATACAAACGTGCCAAAGACGTATGCACAAATCACAGGGTACTTGTTTCGTCTATCAACGATATTCTGCTAAAGGAACTTCGTTACGTTACGGATATGGTGAATAACCACCTTGATGAATTTACAAAAGCCCTGCAAAAAAGTTTTGAAAAGACAGGCAGCTTATACAAATTCACTCCCAATGTGAAGACAAAAAATTCTGCGTAAAATCCATATACGCAAGATTTTGCGCAGAATTTTTTGTACACATTCAGGTCGTGAATTAGTATTAAACCGTTCTTTTCTGAAAAAGGACAAAACGGCTTGCGAGAAACGTATCGGGG
>JAMOZU010000046.1 GCA_023667745.1 Ruminococcus sp. | reverse complement strand
GTGAAGAGGTTTCCGAAATTCTTTATCCGTATGAGCCGGAGGAAAGTTCGGAAAATGCCGTCGGTGAAGAGGTTACAGAAATTCTCTGTAAATATGAGCCGGAGGAAAATTCGGGAGAAAAGGAAAATGCCGTTTCCGAATCCGACAGCGAGGAAGAGACTTATATCCCCGCCCATGCCGCCGATGTGAGTGCGTATGTGCCGAAACTGGTCAAGGTGGTGAGAAAGCAGCCGGAAAAGCCCCCCGAGCCGTATGTTCCCCCGGTCTACGATGTGGACACGCTGCTGAGACAGTCAAAGGAAAGGGGCAGAAAGTACGACACGTCCGATATAAATATGCCTACGCTGGAGGAAATTTTAGCCGAGCACAGGCGCAAAAAAGGAGGCAGAAAATAACATGGCAAAGATAGTTATGCTTGAGGAAAAAACCGTTTCCCAAGGGGACGTTTCCTTAGAGGAGTTTTACTCGCTGGGGCAGGTGACGAGCTATCCGCTGACCCCCGGAGACAAGCTCGCCGAATATGTGGGAGACGCCGATATTGCCATATGCAATAAGTCGCTGTTTACAAAAGAGGTAATGGAAAAATGCCCCAACCTTAAATATATCGGGCTTTGCGCCACGGGTTACAACAATATCGACATAAAAGCCGCAGAGGAGCTGGGGATAACCGTTACCAACGTTCCGGGATATTCGTCAAACGCCGTGGCGCAGCAGGTTTTCGCCTATGTGCTGCACTTTGCCTCCCGTGTTGCCGAGTACAGCGAGGACGTTCACCGGGGAGGCTGGGTAAATTCGGACACATTCTCTTATTTCACCATTCCCACATTTGAGCTGGCGGGGCTTACCATGGGCATTATCGGCATGGGGAGCATAGGTCGGCTGACAGCCCGGACTGCCCTTGCTTTGGACATGAATGTCATCGCCTGCAGCAGGACAAAAAAGGAGATACCCGGAGTGAAATTTGTAAGCAGGGAAGAGGTTTTTTCCCGCAGTGACTTTATCTCCATGCACTGCCCGCTGACGGAGGATACATACAAGATGGTGAACGCCGAGCTGCTTTCACTATGCAAAAAGACTGCCTATTTCATCAACACCTCACGGGGGGACACGGTGGACGAGGAAGCATTGGCGAATGCGCTGAAAACCGGGACAATTGCCGGGGCGGGGATAGATGTTGTTTCCGCCGAGCCTATGAGGGAGGACAACCCGCTGCTTGACGCTCCCAACTGCATTATCACTCCCCATTCGGCGTGGGCTCCGGTACAGACAAGGCAGCGGCTGATAGGCATTGCGGCAGGCAATTTAAGGAGTTATCTCAACGGAACTCCCGTGAATGTTGTAACCGAAGGCAAGAATTTATCCGGCAACGGGTAATGTGATGAGATGAAGAGCCGTTTGAAGATATGCTGCAATGTACCGCATATCATAAAATCAGCAAATCAACGGCAAAAGTACATCTCTTGCGGGGCTTGAAAGCCCATTGTCTTTTAATATTCTTGCTTCTTAAAATTCTTGCCTCTTGCAGAGCAGAAAGGATAAGTAAAATGTTTGATATCAACAGTAAAAAAAGGATCGTCGTCAAAGTGGGGACATCTACTCTTACCCATAAAACAGGGCGGCTCAATCTCCGCAGAATGGAGCGGCTGGTAAAGATACTGGCGGATATACAGAACGGCGGCAGGGAGATAATTCTGGTTTCCTCGGGAGCGGTGGCACTGGGAATGTCTAAGATGAATCTGCCCCAAAAGCCCAAGGAGACCACCATGAAGCAGGCGTGCGCCGCTGTGGGGCAGTGCGAGCTTATGTATATGTACGACAAGCTTTTCGGGGAATACAATCTTACGGTGGCGCAGGTACTGCTTACAAGGTATACTCTGGACAGCCCAAGCAAGAGCAATGTGGAGAACACTTTCAGGCGGCTTATAGAGTACAACATAATCCCGGTGGTGAACGAGAACGACACGGTGGCTATTGACGAGCTGGAGCTGGAGTTCGGGGAAAACGACAGTCTTGCGGCATATGTGGGGATATTCTGCGGTGCGGATATGCTTATTATACTGTCGGACATTGACGGGCTTTTCGACAGCGACCCCCACAGCAATCCCGACGCAAAGATAATCCATCAGGTGCATAAGATAGACGACGGCATACGTTCACTGGCAGGGGGGGCAGGGTCAACCCTCGGGTCGGGGGGCATGATAACAAAGCTCAACGCCGCACAGATAGCCATGGATGCGGGCATGGATATGGCTATCCTCAACGGGCGCAATCCTGCCGTCCTCTACGATCTCTTTGACGGCAAGCAGCCGGGGACGGTTTTTACAGCGTGACGAGCGTCCCGACAATCTGCAGTGCATATGAGGCGGGAAAGTCCGCAAGATAAAAAAGCAAATTGACAGCTTGTATAAAAACACGGCTGTTTCCCGCCGCCGGACATAACGGGAGTTTGCAATTCGGAAAACAGACTTTTTCGGCAAACTCAGAACTTTCTCAAAGAATATTAAAAAAGCAAGGGAACTTAAAGAAACGGGAAAATATCCCGGCTCTTGAATTTCCTGCTCCGGTAGGTGCTTGAATTTTGAATTATATAATAATGGACCTGGAATGGAATCAGCCTGTGGGGCGGGGAAATATGATAACAAAGCCAATTCCCCTCGCCGGCGAGATAATAAGGATAGGAGCAGTGAAGCTGGACAGCGGATTAAAGGAAGTTTCCCGCCATCACGGCTGCGTTCTCCCGAAATATTACAAAACCATGAACTCCACCGTGGGCAAGGTGACCGGGCTGCAAAGCCATGCCATCACCTACGGTCTCAGGTTTCCCGCCGCTTTCGGGCATTTTATGAACTGGTGCGGCGAGGATTTCGCCATATTTACTTGGGGGGAAGAGGACGAAAAGATACTCCGTTCCAATATGATACTCCACGAATTGGACACGGAAATTTTACCTAAATTTTACAATTTGCAGGTAATTTTTGATGAGCTGATAATCAAAAGCGAGAAGCAGTGCGGTCTGGCAGCGGCTCTGGAATATTACGGGCTGCCTATGGATATCAAAGCTCATGACGCACTTAACGACGCCATTTACACGGAAAGGATAGCCCTGAAGATGAACTTCACCCAATACCTTGAGGGCTATGATGAGCTTATCGGGGAAATGGAGCGGCTCAAAGCGGAGCGGGCGCAGAAGAGCGTTAAGGTATATTCCGAGGTGGAGCCGGAGGAGAATGTTTTCGAGTCGAAAAAGTACACTCTCTGCCGCTGTCCCGGGTGCAAAAAGATCATGCGCAAGGGAATATTTTATCATGATACCCCCGACAGCGCAGTGACAAAGGCGGTCTGTGTTACCGACGGCGAGTATCTGGCAAGGATAGTGCGCAGCGAAAACGAGGACGGTACATACACTGTCACAAGGACGCTGGATAAAATGACCGACGAGTACGGGGAGATATGGCGGAAAGCCGAAAAAGCGGGGATAAATACCAATCCCCATTGAAATTACGGAAAAGAAACCGCCGCAAAAACTTTCGTATATGGTTTTTGCGGCGGGAGAGTCCCATAATTCAATGAGGGATTTGTATAAAGCGGCGGGAGATACGGGGATATAAAGTCAGCTTGTATACAGACCCGGATTTTCCCATCCGCAAGGCAGGGAAAACCAAGCAAAATAAAAGGTTTTTATTTCGTGATACAGACTTTATCCGAATGCCGGAATGTATGGGGGTGTACGATGTTTATTGATAATCTGTAAATTTTTTGTAAAAATAAATAAAACGCCACCTTTTCCCTATTCTTAAAGGTAATTGACTCTTGCAATTTTTTTAATAATGTGATATAATATTTTTAACAGCTTGTGTAAGCGCAGGTATGCCGCAACGGTGTATTATCCTGTCCGCTTGCGGGCTGACATACGGAAACGGGGGACGCTCGGTATTATGAAACGTCTGATCGCAAATATCAAAAAAAGTTTTATCAAGAAGATAGTTGTGATGATATTTATCTTCAACATCTGTATTATCGCTTTGTTTACTTTCATGACATATATAACCACCAAAAGCAACGTCAGCGGGAATGTTGCGCCGGTGATCGAAAACGCCACCGCAAGTTCGGCAAAGGCTGTGAATGATTATCTGGATATGTCCGCCGTTCCCTTGGGAATGATAGAGAACGCCGCCGCAAACGGCGGGAACGATGAGATAAGAGAAGAGCTTAAAATGCTGTCGGCAATGTATGAGAACGTCCGCAATATGTGGTATCTTTCGGCGGAGGGCGTTGCGGTAACTCCCGACGGCGTGACGGAGGGGATAATAACAGCCGATTACACATGGTTTGCGGATGCTGAAAATTCCGCTTCGGTCAGCCGTACGCCGAGAGTATACACGGCTTCCGAAAATACGGCGTTCCTTGACAGCGGGGCGGCTGTGAATGTGGTGATGCCTGCGGTGAAAAACGGCGAATTTATAGGCTGTGCGGGAGTTGAGCTGTCCTATGAAGGGCTTGAAGCAAAACTGCGGGGCAGCGTTTACAGCGACGGCATTTATGCGGTGCTGACAGACAGGACGGGAACGGTTCTCAGCATGTCCTGCGATGAGGGGCAGATGAACAGGCTGCTGGACGGCAGGACGGTAAGCGATTTTATAAAGGAAAACGGCAGCGAGTCGGTGTCTGACTTCAAAAGCGGCCGCACCACCAACTATGTAAGCTGCCGCACCGTCCCCGCAGGCTGGAAGCTGACGATGATATACGACGGGAATGTGGCTGACGGAAGTTTTACGAAACTGTTCAGTCAGCAGATAGTGATACTTGCCTGCCTGTTCGTGCTGGAGCTTATCGCAACGCTCAACGTTATAAGGCACGAGGCTAAGGATATTCCCGAAATTTCCCGCTCCATAGAGGAAATTTCCCGGTCGAATTTCAATACGAGGATAGGTTCTGTTTCGGAAAATGAGATAGGGCTTATAGCAAGGTCTGTGGACGAGCTGGCAAAGCAGCTTCAGGAGCAGAACAAGCAGATAGACGATTACCGCAACATCGACCCCACGACCCAGCTGAAAAACCGCTACAGGCTTTACGAGTATTTAAACGACTTAGCTGTAAGCAGGGACGAGACGAGGCAGAGATTTGCGCTGCTGTTTGTGGATATAGACAACTTCAAGTGGATAACGGAAACTCTCGGGCATAAACTGGGAGACGAGTTCCTGCTCACTTTCGGGCGGAGGCTCAGGACGGTAACGCCCAATGTGTTCAGGTTCAGCGGAGACGAGTTTGTGGTTGTGACGGAGTTCAACGAGAACTATTCGGTGATAGACGAGCTTGTGAAAGCCCTGCGGGAGGAAATGGCAGAGCCGATAGAGATACTCAACGACAAGCTGTATGCGCAGTTTTCGGTGGGCGTATCGGTGTTCCCGGACGATGACACCAACCTTGATATGCTCCTGCGGGACGCTGACATTGCAATGTCAAGAGCGAAAGAAAAAGGCAAGGGCAGGACGGCGTATTTCAACCCCTCTTTCCATACGAAGCTCGCCAACAAGGCTACAATCGCTCAAAAGCTCAACAAGGCGTTGGAAAACAATGAGATGTTTTTGAAATTCCAGCCGATAATTTCCGTGAAAAACGGCGATATACACGGCTTTGAGGTGCTCGTGCGGTGGGATAACGAGGAACTGGGTCCCGTGCCGCCGTTCACATTCGTGCAGATTGCCGAGGAAACGGGAGCTATAGTTGAGATAGGCACGTGGATATTCGAGACCGGCTGCCGCTATCTTAAGAGAATGAACGAATACAACAGCGACATTATCATGTCTATCAACGTTTCCGCCGTGCAGCTCAAGAAAAAGGATTTCCTTGACAAGGTAGTGCGGACGCTGGAGATATTCCAGATAAATCCCGCAAACCTGCAGCTTGAGATAACCGAGACCTGCCTTGTGGACTTTATGGAGGGGGGCAATAACGTTCTCCAGAAGCTGGCTGATATGGGCATTGCCTTGGCGTTGGACGATTTCGGCACGGGATATTCCTCTTTCGGATATTTAAAGGATATGCCCATTAAGACCCTTAAAGTGGATAAATCCTTCGTGGACGAGATAGTCAGCAAGAACAAGGATCAGCAGATAACAGGGTCTATCATAGATATGGTGCGTAACCTCGGCATAAAGACGGTGGTAGAGGGCGTTGAGTCCATTGAGCAGTATAATATTTTAAGCCAGATGCAGTGCGATTATATCCAAGGTTTCCTTATGAGCAAGCCTTTAAGCGCAAATGACGCCATGGAATTTGTAAAAAGCTATGACGAGCTTCACAAGCCCAACCGCCGTTCGCTGGAGGAAAATTCCAACAAACTTGCGGCAGAACGGGAAGAGAGGGAAAAACAAAATAATTAAGGTTATTCCCCCGCCGCAGTCGGGAGAAAGACCTTGGAAAAAATTCTTGTAAACAGGTGATAAAAATGGGAAGAGTTTCATTTCCCGCCGATGAAGAGCATGTGAGAACAGGCGGGCGGACTTTTTGGGAAAAGGGTTTGCGGTATATAGATTATACCTGCTCGTTTATCGAGTTTGAATTTGAGGGGACGTATGCAGAGGCGGAGATCATCAGCGACCTTACCCCTTCAGAAGATATTTTCAGAGGGTGGCTGGCGGTGTTTGTAAATGATGAGGAGTCCCCCTCTCAAAGGTTCAAAGTTGACGAAAAAGAGGGGACGTATGTTCTCTACAAGTCGGACAGGGCGGAGAAGGTAACAATACGGATAATGAAACTGTCCGAGGCGGCATTTGCCAAGATAGCCGTAAGGGAGATAACCGTTGAGGGTACTCTCCTGCCGCCTCCCAAGCCGAAAAGCCGGCGGCGGATAGAATTTGTGGGGGACTCCATCACCTGCGGCTACGGCATTGAGGGCAAGTGGAATGTTGACACCTTTTCCACGGCGACGGAAAATCCCCTTAAAGGCTACGCTTACAAGACCGCAAAAAAATGCTCCGCCGAATATCAATATGTTTCCTGGAGCGGCATGGGGGTCATTTCCTGCTACGTTGACGAGACTGCCGAAAAGCCCCTTGACGGCTGGCTTATGCGGGACATTTACCCTTACAACGACAGCGGGTTGGAGAACACTTTGGGGCGTGAGGGTCACGAAAACCATACGCCATGGGATTTTTCAAAATACAGCCCGCAGGTGGTGGTGTTCAACGACGGCACTAACGACCATTCATGGACGAAGGATATTCCCCAGCGGCGGGAGGATTTCAAGGCGGCATATTACGAGATACTGGAAATGATACGCCGGGGCAATCCGGAGTCTTACATAGTATGCACTTACGGCGTTATGGGGGACGAGCTGGCGGAGGAGGAAACTGCCTTGGTGGAGCGGTTCAAGAGCGAGCATGATGAGCGAATATGCTTTGTCCGTCTGCCCGTTCAGCCGGAGTCGGACGGAATAGGCGCAGACTGGCACCCGTCGGAGGTCACTCATGAAAAGGTATCGGTGATACTGGCGGAAAGGATAAATGAGATTTTCGGGGAAATGGGCTTGTAGGAGGCAGGAATTTTTCGTGTTACAGGCGGCTGATGTTGTTTAACCGGAAGTTTTATAAATTCCCATAAAAAAACTTTCCCCGTCTATGACGGGGAAAAGCTTTACCTGAAAGGTTTTCCGAAAAGCAATGTCAGAATAATCAAAGCAATTCCCCAGAAATACGGGGCGGGGCTTGCTGTCATTTCCCCGAAGGAAATGCGGAAAAGGTACAAGTCCCCTAAGTTTTCTTTAAGCCCGAAATTTGCCATATATAAAACAAGCGCACCCATATATCCCGCCGTTGTGTTATCCGAAAAACCGGACAGGGCAAGTCCTGCCGCTCCCAGGAAAAATGCCGCCCCGAAGCCGGACAGAAAATGAACGGCGTGAACGCTGCTGCCGCAGGCTTTCATTGCAAGGATAAACACCGCCGTCACCGCCGCCGTGATGATTACGGCGCAGCATATCCTCATAAGGCACAGCATACGAAAACTTGTTTTTTTCGAGCGTATTACCTCCCGCACTCCCTCCCGCTGCTCCGGGCGGAACACGGAGGTCATCAGCACCGCTCCCGAAAGGCTCAAAAACATTTCCAAAGGCTGTGCGGCTGCTGTAAAGTTAAGGTCGGCAATGCCGAATATAACGTATGTCAGAAAGGCTGTGAGTACGGCGGCGGCTATATAGGGCGGGAAGAGAAAGCGCAGGTCATACCTTGCGAGCTTTAATGCCGATGAAAAGTCCATTATATCCGCCCTTTCTTTTTATTTCGTATATCATCGCCGTGAGTATCACGAGGACGACGGAAAGCCCCGTATAAAAGGCTCTGTTGAAAAGAAATCTGTCAAGCTCTCCCCGGAAGACCGCCGCTTTGTAAAGGTTATTGTGGCGGGGGACAAGGGTAAACCTGCCGATATTTCCCGTAAGTCCGCCTGCCGACGCCATCACGTCCGCAAACCACCACGCCGACTGGGCAAACACCGCCAACAGAGGAGAAACGGCTTCCGTCAGCAGCATGCCCACGGCGGTGGAGATAAGAATGCAGGGTATTATCCACACTGCCGCCAGCTTGAAAAATGCCGCCGTGTCCGTCGGGCTGTCCGGGTACATTCGGGCAACGCCGAAAGCGGCGTCGGCTGTCATCAGTGCGGCGGGGATAAGCATAGACGTTACCAGTGCCATATAGCGGGTCATGATAAGCCTTGCGGAGGAAATGCGGCGGGAATTTATCAGCCCGCACATATTCGAGCGTTTGTCCTTATCGCAAAGTGCCGCCGCCGCAAACACGGGAAGTATGCTTAAGGTTATTCCCATATAGTCGCAGAACAGCCGGGCATAGGCGGGGGAAATTTTTTCCTCGCTGAACATATACTCATACTCCGCAAGGGCGTTTTCGTAGGTTTGGGGGACGTTGGAAAAATTGCCCACGATATAATCGTCGCTGTATTTCGAGCCGCCGCCTATGAGCTTATCCGCCTCCCGCATAAGTTCACGGAAACGCTCATAGGTGATCTCTTCACGAATTGTTATTTCCGATATGTCCCCCTGCTTCTGAACAACTTTCATATTGCCGCTGCTGTCTACCGCCAGTTCAATGCCGTCGGACACCCGGTCGGCGTACTTTTCCAGTTCTTCTTCCGTAAGCCCCGTTATCTCAAAAATTATCTCCCCCATACGTTCCTTTTTCTTTTCCGACAGGCGGACGTTCTTGTAAAATCCCACGGGATAAGCGATATAGCTCCCGGTCACATACTCCCCCGCCAAGCTCTCGGCGGCGTTGGGCATAAGTATTTCCGGTATCTCACAGGGTATGATACCGTAGCTTTCCAGATCGGGCAGAGGCTTTTGCAGCGGCTGTCTGTCGCTGTTGTACTGGCTTTGATACATAAACAGAGAGACTGCCGCATATATGAGAAAGGTCAGGGAGAATATCACCTTTTTGCATTCCTTGAAAAAGAGCGTCATATATTTTCGCCTCCTTTGATACAGCCGTTTCTGAACAGGCAGTACATATAAGCGTCCTCCGCATTGGGGTCGGCGGGGGTAATATGCCCCATATCGGGAGCGTCCTCAGAAACTATCCGCACGGCGGCGTATTCCCCCTGGGCAAGCATTCCCGTAACGATATGCTCTTTTTTTACCTGGGGGAGAAACTTTTTTTGAACGTGGCACAAAAACACCTTCCCCTCCGCTTCATCAACAAGCCGGGGAACAGTCCCCTGCCATAATATTTCCCCCTCATTCATAATGGCAATATCCCCGCAGGCGGCTTCCACGTCCCCCACAATGTGAGTGGAGAGGATGACCGTTCTGTCCTCTGCCGCCTCGCTCAAAAGGTTTCTGAAACGTATACGCTCCTCCGGGTCAAGACCTGCCGTAGGCTCGTCCGCTATCAGCACACGGGGGTCATGGAGCAGTGCCTGAGCAATGCCCAGCCGTCTTTTCATGCCGCCGGAAAGAGACTTTATCTTTGACTTGCGCTTGTCGTTAAGGTTTACCCTTGTCAGCAGCATATCCGTCCGCTCCCGCCGCAAATCCGCCGTCATTCCCGAAAGCGTCCCCAGATAGTCCATTGCCTCGCAGACGGTCATTTCCGGGTACATGGAAAACTCCTGTGGGAGATAGCCGGTAACAGCCCTTACCCCTCCCGAATTTTCAATGGGAATGCCGCATACGGTCATCTCCCCCGACTGTTTTTTCAGCAGTCCCGCAAGGGTCTTCATAAGGGTGGTTTTCCCTGCGCCGTTGCGCCCAAGAAGCCCGAACATTCCCCCCTTTATTTCCAGAGAGATATTTTTGAGAGCCTGCTTTCTGCCGTAATATTTGCTGACGTTTTTTATAACTATGCCGTTATTTTCGGACATTGCCGTTTGCTCCTTTCAGAGTAAGATACAGGAAGTGTTTCTTCCTTTGCCTGTGGTTATATTGTATAACGGCTTTTTCAACTTTTTATCTATTTGGGAAAAATTTAATTTTTTTATTTCTCTATCCTCCGGCAGCTATCACAGCCGTCACCTTTCCCCCTTTTTCGCCGTTCTCCGCATACAGCACTCCGCCGCATTTGGCGCACAGGACGCTGCATATATACAGTCCCAAGCCGAAATGACAGCTGCCGCCGTTATTTTCACTGTCCCTGTAAAAGGGTTTCACGGCGTTTTTCAGCCCCTCTTCGGAAAATCCCCTGCCGTCGTCGGCGACCGTTACGGTTAATGTTTCCTCGGTCTCGGACAGGCTGACGGTGACGGTTATTTTGTTTTCCGCAAACCTTGCGGCGTTGGCAAGGATATTTTCGCAGACCTGCATTACAAGTCCGCTGTCTGCGTTGATATGTGCGTTCTTGTCCCCTATGAGAAGGGCGGTAAATTCCTTGTCACCGCTTATCAGTTCCCCTGTCCTTTCTATTTCCGAAAAAAGCTCCCCAAGGGCGATACTTTCCGTTCGGGGGATTATATCTTCCAGTTTGGAAACGCTGCTCATTTTCTCGGTGTAATTTTCAAGGCGGCTTATCTGGGCCATCATCTTCTCCAGAATCTCCCGCTGTTTTTCGGGAGAGATTTTCCCGTCGGCGGAATATTTTTCCAGAAATTCCCCATATCCCCGCAGGACGGTCAGGGGCGTTCGCAGGTCGTGAGAAAAGGCGGAGTTAAGGCGTTTTCGTTCTTCCAATGAACGCCACAATTGGCGGTTGTTCTCAAACAGGGCGTTCTTCATATCGTCAAAGGCCTTGCACAATGCCCCAAGCTCGTTGTTTTTATAGTAGTAGACCTCAAAATCCAGCCTGTTTCCGGAAATCTCCCGTGAGGCATTCATAAGTGTCTCTATGGGTTCTTTAAGCTCCCTGTTATAGAATATCACTCCCGTAAGTCCCACTGTAAATATGACCCACAAGGGGATCAATACTACCTGTGCGCTGCTTATGAGAGAATATATTTTCCTTTTCTGCGGGGAAAAAGAGGTTTCGCTGTCGACTGCGGCTATGCGGGGCGTTCCCATTTCGTCGATGTACACTGCGTATTCCGTGATTTCTCCCAGATGGATCTCGGAATATTTTATCCTGTACTGCTGCTGAATATAATTCGTTCCGTGACCTATCGCAAATACTCCCGCCGCCGAAAGGACGACGGCTATGGGAAGGTACAGAAACAAACACCATTTCAGTGAAAAAAATCTGTTTTTCATTTTATCCATTTGTAGCCCATCCCCCATACCGTTTCTATGCGCCGCTCCTCGCCCGACGGCGAAAGTTTGGCTCTTATCCTGCGGATATGTTCCGCAACCACCGAGCTGTCGCCCTCGGCATCATAGCCCCAGACCCGCTCGTATATCCGCTCCTTGTCGAACACCTGCCCCGGATAGAGGCTCAACAGCTCGATTATCTCAAACTCCTTTTTCGCAAGAGGCAATACGCTTTCGTTTACACGTACTTCCTTTGCGGAATAGTCCACCGTAAGCCTGCCGAAAAAGCGGACGTTCGCCCTTTTTGTCACCCGCCTGTCACGGCGGATATGGGCTGCCACCCGTGCGGAAAGCTCGTCTACGGAAAAGGGCTTTATGATATAATCGTCCCCTCCTGCGGCAAAGCCGGAAATTTTGTCGCTGTCCTCTGTTCTTGCAGTGAGGAAGAGGATAGGGCAGCAAACATAATCCCGTATCTTGCGGCATACCTCTATCCCGTCTTCTCCGGGCATAT
>JAMOZU010000045.1 GCA_023667745.1 Ruminococcus sp. | reverse complement strand
GAGGCGACCTTAAACTGCTGGACTCCTTTAAACTGTGGGCGGAAGACCTGCTGGGGTGGTTCTACTTTATCGAACGGAGCGTGTATGTTCCAAGTGAGGACGGGCGGAGCGGCAGGTATGTGACCAAGCGGATAAAGCGGAGACTGCGCAACAAGCAGTATCTGATAGTTGGGAGAGGGGCTTCAAAGTCCCTTTATATGTCCCTTTTGCAGAACTGGTTTCTGGTAATGGATACGTCCACCACACAGCAGGTGACCACAGCTCCCACAATGAAGCAGGCGGAAGAGGTTTTAAATCCCATAAAGACTGCAATTGCACGGTCGAAAGGTCCGCTGTACAAATTCCTGACGGAAGGTTCTCTGCAAAACACCACCGGAAGCAAAGCTAACCGAATGAAGCTGACCCCCACAAAAAAGGGAATCGAAAATTTTATGACAAATTCCCTTTTGGAGATACGCCCCATGACCATTGACAAACTGCAAGGTTTGCGGTGCAAGGTGGCAACCGTTGACGAGTGGCTTTCCTGCGACATAAGGGAAGATGTAATGGGCGCATTAGAGCAGGGAGCAAGCAAGGTGGAGGATTATGTGATAGTTGCGGTGTCTTCGGAAGGTACGGTGAGAAACGGCTGCGGCGATACAATCAAAATGGAGCTGATGAGCTACCTTAAAGGCGAGCCGGACGACCCGCATATTTCCGTATGGTGGTATAAGCTGGACAGCGTTGAAGAGGTGGGCGACACTGCCATGTGGGTAAAGGCTAATCCCAACATCGGCAAGACGGTAAGTTATGAGACCTATCAGCAGGAAGTTTCCCGAATGGAGGCGGCACCCGCTGTCAGGAATGATACTCTTGCCAAAAGGTTCGGCATACCCATGGAGGGCTGCACCTACTACTTCACCTATGAAGAGACCCTGCCTCACAGAAAGCGGGACTACTGGGGAATGCCCTGCGCTATGGGGGCTGACCTTTCCCAGGGGGACGATTTTTGTTCATTTACATTTTTGTTTCCGTTGGCAAACGGGGCTTACGGCGTGAAAACAAGAAATTACATTACCTCCCGGAAACTTTACAATCTGCCTCTGGCAATGAGGGCGAAATACGAAACCTTTATCAAAGAAGGCAGCCTTATGGTAATGGAGGGAATGATACTTGATATGACGGAGGTTTACGAAGACCTTGACAGGCATATTCTTGAAAGCGAGTATGACGTGCGCTGTTTCGGATATGACCCCTACAATGCAAGGGAGTTTGTAGAGCGGTATGCGGCGGAGAACGGTCAGTTCGGCATAGAAAAGGTGATACAGGGGGCGAAGACGGAAAGCGTACCTTTGGGAGAGCTGAAAACCTTGGCGGAAGAGCGGGCTTTGCTTTTTGACGAGGAGCTGATGAGCTTTGCCATGGGAAACTGCATTGTCGCCGAGGACACCAATGGAAACCGCAAGCTGATGAAGCGGCGGTATGAAGAAAAGATAGACCCGGTGGCGGCGATGATGGACGCTTATGTGGCGTGCAAGGCGAACAAGGATGCATTTGAATAAGCTGTACTCAAAGGGCTTTAAAAGAGAGGAGAAAAAGAGGGAGCAACGTTGCGGGCTGCTCCCTTGAAAAATTATGCAGAGTGTGTTTTTGCGGGTTTCTTATGTCTTACATCGGTGACTGTTGCGATTTGACGATACTCATATGCCCCTCTCTTTTAAAGCCCTTTAGGCATTAAGTTGCGATTGGATTATGGGTTTCGGCAAGTGATTTTACTTCTTCAAGGGACAGACTGCTATACTCGGATATGTCCTCAAAGGACATTATTCCTTTTTTTCAGCATTTTAAGAGCGGTTTCAATGGCATTTTCGTGCCTTCCCTCCTGTCTTAACTTATTACCCCATTCGTCCATATTTTTACTCATATACTCGACTCCTCGATATTTAAGTTGCGATAGGCTTACGTCCCTCGGCAATAGCTTGGACTTCTTCAAGAGAGAGTCCCGTCGCACGAGCTATCAATTCAAGTTTGCCGATTCCCTCGGCTAAAAGATTAATAGCAGTCTCGATGGCGTTTTCATGCCTGCCTTCTTTAATACCTTCTTTAATACCCTCTTGTCTCAACTTATTACCCCATTCGTCCATATTTTTACTCATATACTCGACTCCTTTCGGGTTGATTTTAAAGTATGCGGTGCGCTCTGCCATAATAGGCAGGAACATTTCGTCGGCGTCGGGACAAAGAAAGTCATGCGCCAGTTTGGCAAGGTCGGAGCTGTCGTTATCGTTGACGTATGAGGCGTTCATATAGACGATATGCTCTCCGTCGTCAAAGGGCTTGCCTGTGGCACGGTTCATGCGGTCTATGGGATAGATAAGTTTCCCTTCGCCGAATACGTCTGTTTCGGTAATGAAGATGACATAGGTGATAGGCAGTTTTGAGAAGTCCTCTCCCGAGTCGAGAAGCTCTACATCAATAGATGATGAGTGGTATCTTGCCCGTCTGGGGTCTGCGCCTCTGCCGCTGCGCTGTATTTCCAGATTGTAGACCCTGCCCTTGCTGTCTTTGGCGAACACATCAAGACACACGGAGCGTGCGCCGTTAAGGCGGTGCAGGTCATGCTGAGAATGCTCCTCGGTGATTTCAAGGTCGGGAATATCGGTTATGGTGCGCAGGACAAACTCGGTAAGTTCCTTGTTGTCTCGGAAAAGCTCTCTCATGAAAAAGTCGTCGATAGGGCGGAGAATTTTAAGCTGTTCGAGACCTTCAAGGCGTATCCGTTCATCGGTATCGTTGGGCATGGGTCTCACGCTCCTTTCCGATTTTATTATATCACGGTTCGGGGAAATTGTCAAGGGGTTTTGAGGAAAATTTAAGAGGGGGTGTTTGCAAAAAGAAAAGCCCTTGTTTCCAAGAACTTTTCCTTGATATTAATCCGTTAATGTTAAACATTCCCAGTCAAACAAACTATCACATTCGTCAAACACAAACATGTCATTTACGGGGTCATACCATACGGTAGCACCGTGCCGTCTGTCAAAGCCGATATGCACTTTGTCGAGGTCTACTGCAATTTTTACAACATTGTCTTCTCTCAACTCTGCTTCAAAATTGTCATATGTCTCGACAGTATGCTTCATGCCCATACCAAACGATACAACTGCCACTATCGCCATAACCTGAACAACAATAATAACTTTCATAATCTTGTCAAACATAATAAATTCTCCTTTTCATGTATAAAATTATCGGAATTTCTTCCATAATAGACGGTGTTTTTCGTGCGAGGAGAAAACAAAATCAATAATAAAGGAGCCAAAAATTCAAAATGAATATTTCATTGGGAAACAGAATAAAGCGGGCGTGGAACGCTTTCACCGCAAGGTCGCCCACCTATGCCGATTACGGCGCAGGCTACGGCATTCGTCCGGACAGGGCAAGGTTCACGAGAGGGAACGAGAGGACTGTTGTAACGTCGGTTTACAACAGGATAGCCCTTGACGTGGCTTCCGTAACCATTCAGCATGTAAAGCTGGACGAAAACGGACGTTTCAAAGAGGTGGTAAACTCGGAGCTCAACTACTGCCTTAACACGGAGGCTAACATTGACCAAACCGGGCGGGCTTTTATACAGGACGTTGTTATGAGCGTTCTTGACGAGGGCTGCGCCGCAATAGTCCCCGTAGATACGGGGGATAAGGAATATGCGGAAGATGATACCCGAAACCGGGGCGTTGACAGGGTAGATATTTACAGCCTGCGTGTGGGAAAAATAATCGAATGGTATCCGGAGCATATAAGGGTGCGGCTTTACAATGACAGGACGGGGCATAAAGAGGAACTGACCGTCCCCAAAACGTCGGCGGCAATTATCGAAAATCCCCTGTACGCCGTAATAAACGAGCCTAACTCCACTATGCAAAGGCTTATAAGAAAGCTGTCGCTTTTAGACGCTATCGATGAGCAGTCGGGGGCGGGAAAGCTGGACCTTATCATTCAGCTTCCATATGTGGTAAAGACCGAGGCGAGACGGCAGCAGGCCGAAAACAGGCGGCAGGACATTGAACGTCAGCTGGCAGGGAGCAAATACGGAATAGCCTATACGGACGGCACGGAGCGGATAACTCAGCTGAACCGTCCGCTGGAAAACAATCTGATGAACCAGATAGAGTACCTGACGAGTATGCTGTACAGCCAGTTGGGACTTTGCAGGGAGATATTGGACGGTACGGCGGACGACAAGGTGATGACAAGCTACTACAACCGTTCGGTAGAGCCGTTTGTTTCTGCGCTGACCGATGAGATGAACAGGAAATTCCTGTCACGAGAGGCAAGGGACGAGGGAGAGGCAATAAAGTTTTTCAGAGACCCCTTCAGGCTCATAAGCGTTACGGAAATTGCGGACATTGCCGACAAGTTCACGAGAAACGAGATAATGAGTACCAACGAGTTTAGACCTATCATAGGTTTGAAGCCTTCTGACGACCCCAAGGCAGACGAGCTTCTGAACAAGAATATCAGTCACCCGGCGGAGGAAACGACCGACAAAACGCCGGAAACTTCAAACATAAGGGAGGAATTTCAAAATGGCGAAAAACAAGACAGCGGCTGACAGCTATGACTTTGCGGGCTGGGCTACACGCAACGACCTGCGGTGCTCGGACGGACGGGTCATAATGAAGGACGCTTTCAAACACAACGACGGCGACGTTGTTCCGCTGGTATGGAATCACTGCCACAGCGACCCGTCGAATATTTTGGGTCACGCAAGGCTGGAGAACAGGAGCGAGGGCGTATATGCCTACTGCTCCTTCAACAATACCGCCAAAGGTCGGGACGCTCTTGAAATGCTGCGGCACGGGGATATAACAAGCCTTTCCATTTATGCCAACAACATCAGAGAGCAGAACAGGAACGTTATCCACGGGGCTATAAGGGAGGTAAGCCTTGTACTGGCAGGGGCTAATCCCGGAGCTTACATAGAGGCTGTTCTGGCGCATGGGGAAGGATTTCCCGAAGACGAGGCGGTCATCTACACCGGAGAGGAGATAGAGAGTATGAACGGATTTTTACACTCGGAAGAGGGATGGACGGAAGAAAATCAAAATGAGGAAAAGGAGACTGTCGCAGACGTGTTCAACACGCTGACCGACAAGCAGAAAAACGCTGTGTACGGCATTGTCGGAATGGCGGCAAGCGGTTTGAGCGATGAAAATAAAGATGAAAACGAGAATGGAGGAGATAGCGTGAAACACAATATTTTCGATAGGGAAGAAACAAACGGCGGGGGCATTTTAAAGCATTCGGCTATTGTATTCGGAGGAAATGCCGGAGAAGGCGGAAAAGAAATTATTCATTCTGCTATGGCGGCTGTTATCGGGGACGCCAAGAGATACGGCTCGATGAAAGAGAGTTTCTTGCAGCATGCGGAGAATTACGGGATAAAGGACATCGAATGGCTTTTCCCCGACTCCAAGAGCCTTAACAATCCCCCGGCGTTTATAAAAAGAGAGACAGGCTGGGTGCAGAAGGTAATGAACGCCGTTCACCACACGCCCTTTTCACGCATTAAATCGGTGTTTGCGGACATTACCGCAGACGAGGCGAGGGCAAAGGGTTACATAAAGGGCAACCGCAAAAAGGAAGAGGTATTCACTCTCTTGAAAAGAACTACCGACCCTACCACCATTTACAAGAAACAGAAGATGGACCGCGACGACGTTATCGATATTGTTGATTTCGACGTTATCAGCTGGATAAAGGGCGAAATGCGGATAATGCTCAATGAGGAAATTGCAAGGGCGGTTCTCTTAGGCGACGGCAGGCTTGCCTCTTCGGACGATAAAGTGGACGAGAGCAAGATAAGACCTATCGCTTATGACGACGACCTGTATACAATCAAGGCTGTTGTTCCCTCGTCCGCTTCTTCTACCGTGGAGCAAGCGGCTTCCGAATTTATCAAGACCGCTATCCGGGCAAGGAAATATTACAAGGGAAGCGGTTCGCCTACGCTGTTTACCACGGAAGACGTACTTACGGGCTGTCTGCTCCTTGAAGACGGCGTGGGGAGACCCTTGTACACAGACGAGGCACAGCTTGCAAGAAAACTCCGGGTCAAGGAGATAGTTACGGTTCCGGTAATGGAAGACGCCAAGGGCAAGAAAGGCGGCACTCTGCTTGGCGTTATCGTCAACTTAGCAGATTACAATGTGGGGGCAGACAAGGGCGGAGCTGTTTCAATGTTTGATGATTTCGACATTGACTACAACGCTCAGAAGTATCTGATAGAGACCAGATGTTCCGGGGCTTTGGTAGTGCCTTATTCGGCTATTGCGATAGAGATGTCGTCCACTGCCGCCAAGGAAGACGATATCGGCGGAGATACCGACTGATGGCAAAGTATTACGGTAATATCGGCTACGGATTTACAAAGGAAACAGAACCGGGAGTATGGCGGGAGGAGATAACCGAACGCCCCTATTACGGGGATTTTATCAGAAACTCCCGCCGCCTGCAAAACGGGACGGCGGTAAACGGAGAGGTCAGCATATCCAATAGGATAAGCATATTGTCCGACCCGTTTGCCGCCGAAAATTTCTTTGCGATAAGGTATGCTGTTTACAATGGAGTGAAATGGACGGTTACCGAAGCGGAGGTAAGCTATCCGAGAATAATTCTCACGCTGAGAGGTGTTTACAATGACGGGCAGGAGATATAAGCTCCACGAAATGCTGACGGAGGCTCTCGGAAGCGGCAGCGTTTACTATCAGCCGCCGGAAAGCCTGAAACTCAAATACCCCTGTATCGTATACGAGATGAGCGGTATGAAGAGAGTAAACGCCGACGACAGCTGTTACAAGGCTGACCGAAGCTACAAGGTAACGTTTATTTCCAAGAACCCCGATGAGGAGACTGTTGACAAGCTGAGTAAACTGCCTCTTTGCAGTTTCAACAGGTTTTATACCGCGGACGGTCTCAATCATTATGTGTTCGTTTTATATTTTTAAAGGAGGAGAATGAATTATGGCTAATCTTAAATGGGACGAGGTAGGAGAAAGACGGTATGAAACGGGTGTGAGCAAAGGAGTTTTATATTTGCTCAACACCGAGGCGGATAAGCCCGCTTACGACAAGGGAGTTGCCTGGAACGGTCTTTCGAGCATTGATGAAAACCCCGGAGGCGCAGAGGCAACAAAAATCTATGCGGATAATATCGAATATCTCAACATTACCGGTGCGGAAACTTTCGAGGCTTCCATAAAAGCGTATACCTATCCGGACGAGTTTGCCGCCTGCGACGGTTCAAAGGAACTGCTCCCCGGCGTTTACATCGGAATGCAGGGCAGGGCGACTTTCGGTATGAGTTACCGCACGGTAGTGGGCAATGATGTAAAGAACAACGAGTACGGTTACAAGATAACCCTTGTTTACGGGGCAAAGGCGAAACCTTCTTCAAAGACCCGTTCAACAATCAACGAAAGCCCGGAGGCGACCGAGTTCAGCTGGGATATTACCACAACTCCCGTACCTGTGACCGGTCACAACGCCACGGCAACGCTTATCCTTGACAGCACAAAGCTCTCGAAAGCGGCTATGGAGGCAATAGAAGCTGTGCTGTACGGAACGGACGAGACAGAGGCAAGACTCCCCTATCCGGACGAGGTAGCCGAGATTTGCAAGACGGCAGGAGCGTCCGGCGAATAATTCAAAATGAGGAATAAGGGGGCGGGCTTTGCAAACCTGTCCTCTTGTTTTTCTTCTGTATAAAATTATCTATGAAAGGAAGTTTTTATTATGCTTATCAAACCTGTTACTTATGTGAACTATAACGGCGAGGAGATAACGGAAAACATCTGCTTTAATCTCTCCTCATCGGAGCTTATGGAAATGGAACTTACTACCGACGGCGGATTTGTCGAACATATCAAGAAGATAACCGACGCCAAGGACCAGCCGGAGATATTTAAGCTCTTCAAGCAGATAATCCTTAAAAGCTACGGCGAGAAAAGTCCGGACGGAAAGCATTTTATGAAGACAGACCCGGACGGCAGACCGCTGTCAAGACTGTTTGAACAGACAGAGGCGTACAACGTGCTGTTAATGGAACTGGCTACGGACGCCGACACTGCGACGAAATTCGTCAACGCCATTGTCCCCAAGGACATAGCGGAAAAGGAGTCTGACAGCAAGGTAATAGACGTTACCTCAAAGTAAACGAAGGGAGGCAAAGGGAATGCTTGATATAACCGTTCCGGGGCGGGAACTTTTCGATGAGGAGAGAAATGAATTTTACAAAACAAGAGATGTTACGCTCCGGCTGGAGCATTCCCTTGTTTCTCTTTCAAAATGGGAGAGTATGTACAGGCGGTCGTTCATAAATTACCGTCCGGAGACTTATGACGAGATAGCGGATTATGTTAAATGTATGACGATAAATCAGAACGTTGACCCGATGGTCTACAGATGTTTGTCGGACAAGAACATATGGGAGATAAACGAATACATAGACTCCCCTATGACCGCTACGACCTTTTCCGATAACAGCAGAGGAGACAACAGGGTAGTTACTTCCGAACAGATTTACGGCTGGATGATAGATTTGGGAATACCCTTCGAGTGCAGTAAGTGGCACTTGAACAGGCTGATGACCCTCATAAGGGTATGCGCCGCAGGAAAGAGCAGCCCAAAGAAGATGAGCCAAAGGGAGATAATGCGGCAGAATGCGGAGCTTAACGCCAAAAGGCGGGCTATGATGAACAGCAAGGGATAGGAGTTGAAAAAAAGTGATAACCTTTAATTTACACGGTGACTTTAAAAAACTGGACGGGTTTTTCGAGAGAGCCAAAAACAAAGTAAACTTAGGCGTCCTCGACAAGTACGGCAGGCAGGGCTGTCTTGCTCTGGCGGAGGCTACTCCCGTAGATACGGGAATGACAGCCTCGTCCTGGGAATACGAGGTCACTCACGAAAAGAGCGGAGCGGTCATCACTTTTTACAACACAAACGTTCAAAATGGGCAGAATATCGCAATACTTTTGCAGTACGGGCACGCTGTAAGAGGCGGAGGATATGTGCAGGGAATAGATTATATAAACCCTGCTCTTGAACCTGTGTTCCAAAAGATAGCAGACGAGGCATGGAAGGAGATAGTGAGGCTATGAGCAGTAATTCCACAGGCGGAAGAGTTGTTGAGCAAAAGGTCGTTGAAATGCGCTTTGATAACAAGCAGTTTGAAAGCGGCGTTGAAAAGAGCATAAACACGGTGCAGAGGCTCAAGGACAGTCTCAATTTCCAAAAGTCCGCAGACAGCTTAAAATCCATCGAAAAGGCTGCGTCAAAAGTTGATATTTCTCCTTTGGGAAAAGCGGCTGAAAACATAAGTCTTAAATTTTCCGCTCTCGAAGTGGCGGCGATGACGGCTATATCAAGGATAACCAACGCCGCAATGGACGCAGGGAAGAAAATCACCGAGGCTCTTGTTATAAAGCCCGTAAAAATGGGGTTTGAAGAGTATGAAACACAAATAAACGCCGTACAGACAATTCTTGCCAACACCGAGAGCAAGGGCAGTACTCTTGAAGATGTAAACGCCGCATTGGACGAGCTTAACAAGTATGCGGACATGACAATTTACAACTTCACGGAGATGACCAAAAACATCGGTACTTTTACGGCGGCGGGAGTCGACCTTGAAACGTCCGTTGCGGCGATAAAGGGTATTGCCAATCTTGCGGCTGTTTCGGGAAGCACATCACAGCAGGCGGCTACGGCTATGTATCAGCTGTCACAGGCGTTGGCGGCAGGTTCGCTGAAACTTCAGGACTGGAACTCGGTAGTTAATGCGGGAATGGGCGGACAGGTATTTCAGGACGCTTTAAAAGAAACGGCAAGAGTTCACGGAATAGCCATAGACGAGATGATAGAAAAAGAGGGTTCTTTCCGGGAGACTCTCAAAAGCGGTTGGATAACAAGCGAGCTTCTGACGGAAACGCTTGCAAAATTTACCGGGGACTTATCAAAGGAACAACTTCTTAACATAGGCTACACGGAAGAACAGGCGGCGGCAATCTTAAAAATGGGGCAGACGGCTAATGACGCCGCCACAAAAGTAAAGACCTTTTCACAGCTTATAGATACTCTCGGAGAGGCTATGCAGTCCGGCTGGACTCAAAGCTGGGAGATAATTATAGGCGACTTTGAAGAAGCAAAAGAGCTGTTTACGGAGGTCAGCAATGTTCTGGGGGGCATTATAGAGGAATCCGCAAATTTCAGAAATGCACTTCTGGCTGATACCATGCAGTCGAGCTGGAGCAAACTGGTAAGCAAGCTCGACGAAGCGGGAGTTTCGGCGGAAAACTTTCAAAATGAGGTTATAGCCGCCGCAAAGGCAAACGGCAAGAACACCGATGAAATGCTGAAAATGGCAGGGAGCTTTGAAAGCGCACTGCAAAAGCATATGTTTTCCTCGGAAGAAATGCGGACTGCTCTGACAAGACTCAGCGGCGTTACTAATGAAGCGGGAGAGGCTGTAGAGGACGTTTCGGAAAAGTTCAGAGGCCTTGACGATATTTCAAACAAGGTCATTCTGGGCAACTTCGGAAACGGCGCAGAGAGAATGAGGCGGCTTACCGAGCTTGGGTATGAATATTCTGAAGTTCAGGACATAGTAAACCGAAAACTGAAAGGCGAAATATTTTCTGTTGAGAGCCTTTCGGCGGCGCAGGAGGACAATGCACAGTACACCGATGAACAGATAGCCAAACTCAAAGAACTCGGTGATTGCGATGAGGACATAGAAGCTCTTATCAAAAGCATGTCGAAGCCCAGCGGCAGGGAATTGCTTATTGACAGTTTCAGAAACGCTTTGCAAGGGCTTATCGGGGTAATGGAGACGGTAAAAGAGGCATGGAGCGAAGTCTTTCCGCCGCTGACCGCCGAAACGCTGTACGGGATAATCGAGAAAGTCCACGAGCTGTCGAAGAAATTCAAAATGACGGAAGAGAAGGCGGACAAGCTCAAACGCACATTCAAAGGCGTTTTCTCGATACTTGACGTTATCGCAAGGACCGTAAGAACCGTTGTCACATTCGCTTTCGAGGGGCTTAAAAATCTGCTTGGACTTACGGGCGTTGACATTCTTGAAATGACCGCAAGCCTCGGCGATATGCTGACGGGGTTCAGGGAATGGGTCACAGAAAACGACGTTATAACCGAAAGCATAAACAAGCTCGTGAAATATTTCAACACAGGTATCGGCATTATAAAAGAGTGGTTCAAGGAATTTACCGAAACTCCTTCCGTGGTGAAGTTTTTCAATGCCGTTGAAAATGCGGCGGAGAGTTTTTCGGATGGGGTAAAGAAAAATTTCGGGAACACGATAAATTACATAAAAGACCTTATCGACAGGTTCAAAGAGCTTAAATACATTGACCTTGAAGACATAAAGAACGCTTTTATAACTCTGGGAAACGATATAAAGACCTGCTTTGAAAATATGGCGGAAAGCGAGAGTCCTGCGGAGAGCCTGTTTGACAAAATCGGCGGGACGGTAAAAGGCTGGGCGGCAAAGGTCAAGGAAACGTTCGTTAATGTTAAGAATTTCATAAGCGGGTTTGTTATATATTTAAAAGAACATTTGTCGATAGCTTCCATAGCCACCGTCCTGCTGGGGGCAGACCTTATGGTAATGGCGGCGGTGCTGTATGACTGCTTCAAGAATTTTGCCACCCTCGGAGACACGCTGACAGGACCTATAAAGAAATTCAGCAGAGTACTTACGGCTATTTCAAAGGGAATAAACACAATAACGAAAGCGGAGGCTCTGAAAATTGCGGCAGGAGCGATACAGCAGCTTGCAATAAGCGTTGTTATCCTGACGGGTTCGCTGGCTGTGCTTACTATGCTCGACCAGTCTAAGCTGTGGGGAGCTTTCGGGGCGTTGGCGGCTTTGTCGGGGGTAGTTGTGGCGTTAAGCGTTGCAACGGCGCTGCTGGCAAAGAAACTGGAGCTTGGGAAGAGTGTATCGAGAGCTACAAACAGCGTTGTTAATATGGCGGCGGGAGTGTTTATGCTTGCGGCTGCGGCAAAGCTGTTTGAAAATATCGAATGGGGGGCGTTCGGAAAGGCGGCTTTGGCTGTGGCTGTGTTCACGGCGGAGCTTGCGGGAGGAAATATCCTGCTTGCGAAATTCGCCCCGGAGCTTTCCAAAAATTCATGGGCTTTGCTGGCAACAGCGGCTTCCGTGTTGGTTCTGGTGGCGGCTCTCAAACAGATAGCGGATATGGAACCGGGAAGTTTTGACGGAAAGATCGGAATA
>JAMOZU010000044.1 GCA_023667745.1 Ruminococcus sp. | reverse complement strand
TTAGGGGTAAAATCAATAGTGAGAAGGGCGATTATTACTGCCGCTACGGCTATTATTGCGGGGATTATTATTTTTAGTTTGGTGTTCATTTTTTTAGCTCCTTTAAAATTTTTTTGTACACTTTGAAAAAGGTTAGCTTGTGTATTCGGTGTATTCTGCCCATGATGTAAAAGTTAAAAAATTATTTGCCGGAATTTCAAAATCGCTGTCTGATATTCCGCCGGGTAAAATTTCTTCCCAAGGATAGTATGTTTCTGTATGAGTAACTCCGGATAGGTTATAGCTGTAAATACATTTCCATGTTCCGTCATTGTATTCATACTGCCGTCCGGCAACATCTATTCGCTGTACATTATTGTCCGATGATAAATAAACCTTACATAATGTATCGTTTGAAATGTTGTATTGATAAACATAGCAGTTTTCATCATGGTTTAAATAGCTATAGTTTTCCAAACAACAATATTTTTCCGATAAGTCCTCATAAATGTTACCGGTATCGGATACGTTGTAATACGTACCGTTTTCTGACCATATTGAAATACTTTTCTTATTTACCCAGTCATTCACAGCTATATCATCTGAAAATATTCCGCTGTTAGCATTTATTTACCAATACCACCTCGCTGTTGATTGTGCAAGTTCTCCTTTGTCATTGTAACAGCATTTGCAGACTCTTGTCCAAGTATTTGAATCGTCTGAATGTCGGCAATAATAAGTAACGGAATCAGGCGTACCTGTAATTTTACAAATATTGAACATATCCATAACAGCCATTGCATCTGCTCTGACTTTCTCCGCATTATCCTCTTCCGAATCGGCGGGTGATTCTGTCGTTTCAACTGTTGATTCCGCTGTCGTTTCCTCGGTCGTTTCTTCCGTTTCCCTTTCGCTTGCGGCAGTTTCCGTAACGGTTTCTTCCGGCATAAGCAGCCTGTCTATCATCTCTTTCAGCCGCTCGTCCCCCGTAAGTTCATACCCCTTTTCCAGCCATTCCAACGCCTTTTCCCTGTCACCTATTGCCTCGTACGCTTCGGCGATTCCGAGATATGCCTCGGCGTTCATAGGGTCAAGGTCAATGGCTTTCTCAAATTCCGCTATTGCCTGCTCGTAATTGTTTTCCATAAGATAATTCTGGGCAAGGTGAAGCAAAGAGGAAAAGTCCGCTTCTTCATTAGGGGTAAAATCAATAGTGAGAAGGGCGATTATTACTGCCGCTACGGCTATTACTGCGGGGATTATTATTTTTAGTTTTGTTTTCATTTTTATATCCCTTTCTTAGGCAATACCGATTAAATCGTATTTTTTTATTATCCGTAAGCTCTAAAAATCCTTTTGTTAGGCGATTTTTCTCCCGCCGAGGGGGGGAGAAAAACCTTAAATCGGTAATTCCCTTATTCTCCGTTTTCCTTAAATTCATCATCTATTTTCTTGGCAATTTTCTTTTTGGCAGCCCCGAACAGGGGAGTCAGCACCGTCAGCAGGATTACCGACACTGCCGCCCCTATTATTCCGCCGTAAAAAAGCGTGTTTCCCGGAGTGGAAAACATCTGGGAAAAATCAAAATTCATCTTGCAGTCTCCTTTCAGTCAAGCCACCCTAAGGCGGACATCTCATTCCGCAGGGCGGTGAGCTTGTCCATTTCCGGGTCGCTGCTGCCGTTGGCGGTATAGACCTCGTACCATTTGGCGGCGGCTTTGTAGTACTCGTCAAATTGAGAATAATCCCGCTCGGCTGTATCGAGTTTGCTTTGGATATCCGCCTCGCAGTAGGCAAGGCGGGTGTATATGGTAAAATAATGCAGCTCGTATTCGGGCGTTTCGGACATCTCGATAAGCAGGCGTTTTGCTGTGTCCGTGCTGCCGATTTTGTCGCAGAGGACAGCGATGTTCATTTCCGTCTGATAATTGCTCCAGCCCAGTTTTTTCATATCAAGAAGAAGGTTTACGGCTTTTGAGTAATACTCGCCGCTGCCGCTTATTTCGCCCTCATCGATATACCCCTGCGCCAGATATTCCCGCAGCTGCATTGTCATATCCTGGGGAAGGTCGGTAAGGGAATTTTCAAGCAGGGAAATATTTTCAAGCACTGCCCTTTCCCCCTGCGTGCCGTAAAGCTCTCTGTATGCCCTGCTGCAAAGAAGATAGCCGTTGCGTTTAAGCTCGTTGTCGGCGGTAATTTTAATTCCGTTTATCAGCGATTCCGCAGCCTCGGAAAATTCCCCCCGCATAAACCGTATCTCTCCGGTGACCATATAAATGCCGTCTTCGGCAAGTCCGTGAGAGCGGGCAATTTCCAGAACAGAAGCGGCTTTTTCAACGTCCCCCGAACGGGCAAGGCAAATGGCGTAATCCCTGAATGCGTCCGCATTTTCGCTGCCGTATGCTACGGCATTGTCATAGCATTCCGCCGCCTTTTCGTAATTATCCAGTTTAAAGAAAATGTTCGCCGATAAAAGATATGTTTCCGCCTGCATCTGCCGGGGAAGTTTACCGATATTTTCCGTTAAATTTTTTTCGATATACTCCCGAGCCTCGGTGTAATTTTTTTCCGAGTAAAGCATGTAAGCCTTGTAGTAATGGGGTTCGATGCTTTCGGGATATTCGCTTAAGGTCTTGTTAAAAAGCTCCTCAAAGCCCTCAAAATCATAATTGCCGCTTAGTTCATGCAGCTCCGAAATATACCCCGAAAGCCGCTCGTCCGCTTCATTCCGCATAAGCCTGTAGCCGCTCACCGCTGATACAGCCGACCCCGCCAGTAATGCAAGGCAAAGGATATACGCCGCCTGCTGCCCTGCCGCAATGCGCTTGTAACGCTTATCGTATTTATTGATATTGTTAAGGGCTTTGAGCATTTCTCCCGCCGAGGAAAAGCGGTCTTTTTTTTCTCGGCTCATGGCTTTTTCGATTATGTAACAAAGGGCTTCGGGGATATTGGGGTCAATCTTTTTCAGGGGCGTGATAACTTTGCGGGAATTGGCGGGCTTAAGTCCGGTTATCATGCTGTACATTACAGCCCCTATGCTGTAAACGTCCGAGCGCGCGTCAAGAACAGTGCTGCTTACGGTATGGCGGTCTTCCGTATTATCGGAATTTTCCCGTATTTCCGACAGCAGAACGGTCTCGTCGTTATCGGCAATTTCCGTTTTGCCGCCGTCCGAACTTATCTCCGTTTTATCGTCAGCAGAGCCGATCTCCGTTTTGTCATCTTCCGCGTCGGGGGAGTGAACGGGAGCAGGTGAACGGCGCATTGCCGCCGCCTCGGCTTTTGCAATATACTGCTCCGGGGGAGAATATCCGTCGCTGCTTCCTACGGTATACAGCCCGCCTCCGAAAACCGAGGAGATGTTAAAATCTATCAGGCACACATTCCCCTCGGAGGTTATCATAATATTCTGGGGCTTTATGTCGCTGTGGATTATGGGCGGCTTGCGTGTATGCAGATACGCCGCAGCGGCGCAAAGCTGGCAAGCCCCCAAAAGAGCTTGCTTGTAGGGAATTTTCCCCCGCTTTACTATCTCGTCAAACAGCGATGAGCCGTCGATAAATTCCATTACCGTGTAAACGTCTTCGCCGTCAACGATGAAATCATACACCTGCGGCAGACCCTCATGCTTTAGCCCTTTGAGGATATCCGCCTCCGCACGCTCGTTTACCGCTCCTTTTATTTCCTCTTTTATGAGCTTTACCGCAACGTATTTTTCAAGCCGCAGGTGATAGGCTTTATAGACTATACCGCCGCCCCCCGAACCGATCCGGGAGATTATGCGGTAGGTGTTGTTGAGGGTTTGGGTGGGCTCTATCATGGTTTTTGCTCCTTAATACTTCACAATGTGTTGGCTGTTTTGTTAAATATTAATAGATGTCAATGTGATGTGCAGTTGCACACCACAATTTGACCGCTAATATTACATTGTTATGTTATTCAACAATAATCTTGAATTTACAAGTTGCTTCACTATTATGCTTTGATGTAACTGTGCCATATGTTTCACCCTTTTGTTTGGCAGTAAACATATCATTTTCATCAATTTCGGCAATTGACTCATCTTCAACTGTCCATATTACATCTTTCAAAGTTGTATTTACAGGAGAAAAAAATGGCATAATCGTACCTGTCTCCCCCGCTTTCATTTTAACTTCACCCATAGTTATCGAGTTCGGTTTGATTCTTTCCAGAACGGAAATAGTTATCTCCTTTTCAACCTCAGCTTTTGCAGCTGCTAAAATTGTGATTGTAGCTTTGCCTGCCTTATGAGCATATATTGTTCCATCTGAAGATACGGAAACGCATTCGGGGTTTGAAGCTCTGAATACTACTGTTTGATCGCATTTATCAGGAACGACCCAACAATTTAATGTAAGGGCATCACCCTCAAGCATCTCAATTTTATATTCGTCTGTTCTTACGTCCTTAATTCTATCATCTCTGTCAACAGGTACACCTGCTCCAATCGGAGTGTATTCATAGCTTCCTTCATCATTGTTAAATTCAGCAATGATAATTTCAGTACCTGTTTTGTCAATCTTACCTTTGTAAATTGTTTCCTTGCCTTTAAGCGAAATACTTACCTTATATTCCGTTGATGTGTTTTCCGTTCTGTCGCAATAATTTTGAATAAAAACGATATAATGACCTGCATCCGGTTCCGGAAAAAATACATTTTCCACCGCATTATTTGTTAGTTCAGCGGAATTTCTGTTCATATCTACGTCTAATTCTCCTCCCCCAGCTTTTTTATTCCAATATGATATGTGGCTTTTATCCGGCGTATAAATGTGAACATCAAGGTCATCATGAGTTTCCCAGAATAATCTTACCGTTATTTCTCCGTTGCTGGCAGTAATATTTTCCGGCAATACCAAGACTTCCGTTTCAACAGATTCTGATGTAGTAACAGCAGATGTAGTTGTTGTAGCAGGTGATGTGGTAGTAATAGGTGCAGTAGTGGTAGTAATGTGTGATGTAGTTGTAACAGGTGTTGAAGTAGTTACAGGTGTTGTTGTAATAGTAGGTATTGTAGTAATAACCGGAGTTGTTGTAACAATAGGTGATGTTGTAGTTGTAGGTTTTGTTGTTTCTGTGTTTTCAATGCCCAAACTTATGTTAATAATAAGTGTGACTCTTTCATCTACCTCTGAACCGGCAGGAATTTGCTGACTAATAACATAATCCTTTTCTATCGAACTGTTATTGCTTTCGCTTATGCTGTATTTAATTCCGGCATTTTCACAAGCAATTACTGCCTCATCTTTAGACAATCCGGACAGATCCGGAATCATTATTTTGCCGTATGCTGACGATTCATCAGCAGTTGTTTCAGACGGCGTTGTTGTTGTTATCTCGGTTTCCGTATCCGTAGGCTTATTTAATTCATCAAGCAAGGATTTTATTCTCTCATCCCCCGTAGCCTCATACCCCTTCTCCAGCCACTCCAACGCCTTTTCCCTGTCTCCCAGAGCCTCGTAAGCCTCTGCGATACCAAGATAAGCATCGGCATTCATGGGGTCAAGTTCGATTATTTTTTCAAACTCAGCAATTGCCTGCTCGTAATTATTTTCAATAAGATAATTCTGGGCAAGGTTCATCAGGGAAGAAAAATCCGTTTCCTCACCGGGGGTAAAGTTAATGGTGAGGACTGCTGTTATTACAGCCGCTATTGCAATTACTGCGGGTATGATTATTTTCAGTTTCGTTTTCATTTTTTTAACTCCTTAAAATTTATATTTGTAAAGCACTTTTGCCGACAGCCCAAATAACTGCCGGCATTTTTGGAAAATTTTCAGAAAATATTATCGGCGGAAAGTCTGCCCACCGTATCTTTTCTTAAATTCTCCTCGTTTTCCGTTTCCTTTTCGATAGCCTTGTCAAGTATCTCCCTGCTTTTTCCCACCTGACGGCTGAGTTCGTCAACTGCCCCGCTCAAATCGCCCAGCCGCCCGATGAAAATATCGGCGGCTTCGCCCTGCCAGTAATCGTGCACACGATCCCTCACCGTAACCGACATTTCTTTTAATTCATCCAGTACGTCCGCAACATTTCCTATCTTCGCCGAGCAGCTTCGCAGCTGTTCAAATTTGTAAACAAGAACATCATTCTGCGCCATAAGAACACCTCCTTAAATTTTACCGAGCATACTTGCTATTTCCCCTTTTACCGCCTCTTCGCACGGCTCATAACATTGACTCACAACTTTGGTAAGGTCATCGATAAGGCTCTCGACGCCCTTTATGACCTTTTCGATATTTTCTGCGTCAATATCCATACGCCTGTCAAAAGCCCTGCCCGCATAGCCCTGCCATGCAGTCTCGACCTCGCTGTTGATGTTTATAAGGAAATCCTTTTTTTCTGCCAGAACCTGCCTGTCGGCGTCCAGTTTGCGGACAAGGTCGGCTAACATTGCCGTGTCCCATTTGGTGGTAACTGCCATACATATCACTCCTGTTTCAATATTTTTATCCTGATAAAGGAATAGTTATCGCCTGCTCCTTTTTTGTTTACTTCGCGGGAAATTATTTTTTCGGGGAAACTGTTTTTTACGGCTTTCTTTATAACGGAATTTTTACAGTATTTGTAAACACCGTCGCTGCAAATAAAAAACAAACTGCGCTTTATCCGAAAACACGCCGCATACATTTTCAGCTCCTTTTTGCAGCCCACTGCGGCGGTCAGCTTGTTTCTGTCGGATGATTTTTTTACCTCTTTTTCCGTCATTTTACCGGAGATAACAGCCTCCCGCCCGAATACATGATCCCGGCTTTCCTGCCAGAATTTAAAGCCGTTGGAGCTGTAAATGTGGGTGTCTCCGGAATTGATGATAAACGCCGCATTCTTATGTATAAACAGAACTGCGGCTGTTGTCCCGCATATTCTGCCTTGCGATGTGTATTCCTCGAATATGCTTTTATTGACATCTTCGAGTATTTGCCGCACATCATCATAGCACTTGTCAAAGTCATAATGATTTTGAGAAAAATCATTCCACCATTTGCCCAGTGCCTCCGTAACTCTTGCGCTTGCCACCTCGCCGCAGGAATGCCCTCCCATGCCGTCTGCAACCGCAAACAGACCGTATTCACCCATTGCGGCGGCAAAAAGGCTGTCCTGATTTACGGAACGAACAAGTCCGGGAGACGTAAACTCGCTGTACTCGATCTTCATAACAGCCTCCCTGCCGTCACTTTAATGTGACCTTTAATCTTGTTCTGCCGACTTTTATCTCATCCGCATTGTTTATCTCGCACGGGTATGTGACCTCCGAATTATTCACAAAGGTTTTATTGCCCGAACCTAAGTCCTCGATACATGCTTTGCCGCCGTTAAGATATATCCGGCAATGTTTTCTGGACACCGCCTTGTCATAGTCGATAACTATATCCGCCATATCCGCCGAACGCCCTATTACAGCCCCCGCCGCCGACAGCTGTACCTCAAACGTCCTCACCGAATCGGCGGCGTCCCTTAAAACCACCGACCTGTACTGCTGACCGTTTCCCTCGATAAGTATCTCCGTCTGACCCCCCGGACCGGACAGGATTTCCGTAAGACTGTTGTCGGCATTTAATTCCCGACCGGCAGGAGCGGACGGTGATTGCTGTTTTTTCTTCTTTTCCTTTGCAAGAGTGCATACGATCACCGTTACGCTGATTATCACTATTACGGCGGCAGCCGCAATAACAATTATATTACGGTTATTTTCCGGCTCATCTTTCGGTTCGGGGACTTGTGAAATTACTGCCGAGGTTGTTGTTTCGGTCTGAACAACGGTTGTTTGAGAGAATGTTTCGGCTGAAGTTTCGGTTACTGTACCCATGACCATTCTCATATCAAGAGATGCGAAAGACGTGCCGTCGGATATTTGCACGGCTTTCACAGAGCCGTCAAGCATTGAGCTGTCAAGGGTAATTTCAATGCAGTATATGTCGCTTGCGTCATCGTTGAAAACCTTCGATATTCCCTCGGTGTTTTCGCCGTCTGCAATGCGTATATCCGACACTCCGGTGAACCTTGCAAGCCTTGATATATTTTTCAGATTATCCAGATTGCTTTTATCGCTTGTCTGCAATGTGACCGTGTAAACGGGTATGGGATTTTTTCCCAGTTCGTCCGTTACATCATTTACGGTTATGCCCTTTGCGCTGTTCTCGTTTCCGTCGGTAATTAGAACAATGCGCTTGTAGCAGGTATCGTCGGCGGAGTCAAGCTGCTTTATAACATTTATGAGATTATCGTAAATGTATGTGCTGTTAAAGTCATATTTTAAATTGTCAAGCGATTTCATGAGAGTATATTGCTTTGTTTCGCCGCTGATGATATATTCGGGAGTATTCGCCGAAGCGAAAAGCCCTATGGAATAATACTCGTTATCCGGCTTTCTGTCAATGCAGTCTCTCATAAAAAGTTCTATTTCGTCCGAAAAACTCTGCATGGATTTTGACGAATCTATAAGGAAATACGTTTCGTACCTTTCCGAATCATTGTACAGACTTCCCCTATTTACCGCCTTGCAGCTCACCCCGGAAACACGAACCTCCGGCTCATCGGACGGTATTCCCGAAACATATGCCGTTATCTTATCGTCCGCGGGGTAATACTGCATAATGCAGGGGCTGTCGGCAGCCGCAATTATTATACACGGGATAATCCGGACAGCGGCAATAACACAAAGCAGTACAGATACTATTTTTTTCACACTGTTCCTCCTCACAAGTCACCTTTACCGACAGAATTATCGGATATTCTGCCGGTAAGATTTTAATTTTCCTGTTTTATCTGTCCTGTTCTTATTGTCTCAGCAAAGTCGGGGTCTTCCTCGGCTTTCTTTTCGAGTGCCTCTATCATCTCATCAAACTCCGGGTTTTTGTAACCTGTGAAGATTATGTCCTGAATGTCGCTGTGGTTGAACAGAAACTGCGATTCAGCACCGAATGAACCGATTGGATAAACCACGCTCACATAGTCGTAAATCTTATTCGGGTCTTTTGCACCTATCTGCTTGTAACCGATAATGACAGCCTTTTTAAGAGCTTCCTTTACCAGAACTACGCTGCCGAGGGGTAATAAATCCTTAAACATAAATAATTTCCTCCGTTTATTTGTTTATTTTTTAAGCGGGAACAGCCCTGCCCATAAGTTCATTATATTTCTCGTACAGTATTTCTACCCCCTTTTTCAGTCCGTCCTTTGCCATATCCTTAATTGATGTTCCGGTAGTAAGGTCAACAACAATGTTCCCTATCTCGAATATGGCAACACCTATAGCTGCCGGCGGACAGGCTATACATATCAATGCTTCACCGCAGGCTATCAATCCGTCCATTCCGGCATCAAAGCCTATTTCTCCCCAATCTTTTTTGTTTACCTTTCCGTCTGCACTGACCCGGTCATACGTCTTGGCACCGGAATATATGGTATCAAAGATAACACCCGCAACCGGTAAATACTGCGTAAATTTACCAACATATTTTCCACCTATCATTACAGTATCTTTTACTGCTGTAGTAGCACTTGGGATAAATTTGTAATCAGATACAGCCTCGGTTATCTTTAAAACCGATTCTATTACCGATTCTGAATTGGAGAAAGTTCCCGCAATATCCGAAAATGAAATTGTTCCATCTGCAAAGAAATCTATTATTTCCATCACTTTACCGACAGAAGCCAACACATCAAATGACGAGCCTAATAGATCGTTAAAAAAAATTTTAATTGAATCCGGAGTATTTTTAAATGAATCAAACAGTGAACTGAAAAAATCTACTGCATTTTTTCCAATATCTGTAAACAAATCATATACGTCCCGAAACATTTCACTGAATTTTCCGCTGGTGCTTTTCTCCACATTGCCAACAGTTTCATAACCGTCGAGCTTATATTCCTCGGAGATATTTTTGCCGCCAAGAATACCTTTTGCCTTTTCCTCGCTCTCATTGATAATATCAACGATTCTCACAAGCGAATTGAACTCCGTCCGTATATCCTCCTTGTATCTCATCAGCCTTTCCACATAGATTTTGAGACGTTCCGCCTGAGTCTCTATGCCGAAGCCGCTGTATTTTTTCATCTGACTTGACATATACTCAACCGTGCTTGTCTGCAAGGTTATTACGGATATAAGGGAGTAGTATTTGGTAAAAAGCAGCTTTCTGTCAAGAAAATCACTGCTTGCGTAAAACTCGCTCATTATCTGTCCCTCCTTTTAAAATATCAGCTTTTCCAGCCAATCATCATTTATCACGGAATGACCGGAAAATACACCTGTCTCCGGTGACGTAAACCTCGGCGTATTATACGCCGCCCCCGGAGCGTGCTCTGACGGCATATCAAGCGGCAGGCGGGAAATATCGGATAAGATACTGTTTTCACATTCGCCGTACAGCTCCAGAATTTTTTTAAGTCTGTGAGCGCAGCCGTAAATGTACTCCTTTTCTCCCGCAAGCCTGTTATATGATATTTTCAGCTCATCTTCATTTTCTCCCAACTCCATATTGGAAATATCGCTTATTACGGCGTGAATACTTTCGCATGCTTGTTCAAGCAGTTCCGCAAATGATATCAGCCGCCCGATCTGGTCTTCAAGAGATGAAAAATCCACCGATATAATACTCATACCAAACAACCTCACCTGCCGTTTAATATGCCGGTGCGTATGCCGTCAAGGGAATACGCACTGGCAGCTGCCCAAATCAACCTCAATCACACATTGAATATGCTGCTGGGGTCGTCAAGCGCACCGACCTTGCCCTGTATCTCGCTTTCAAGCTGCTCAAACTTGCTTGCGGCTTCCTTCAGGTCGGATACATAGTAAGCGAGATTTTCAAGGGACTCCTTTATCTCGGAAATGAGCGTGTCCGCCTTGGACTTATACTCATCCCCCGATGTGGACTGCCAGTTATCCGAAACCGTGTTGAAAGCGGTTGTCATCTGCCCCATAAGGTCGGTCATGACCCCTATCTTAGTCTGTATCTGTTGCGCCTTTGTATCAAGGTCGGCAGGCTTTACCTTCAGATATGCGTTGTTTCCTACTGCTGAACTTGCCATAATATAAACACCCTTTCTTAATTAGTTTTCCTTAACGATATTGGCGATCTCGGACTCATACTGCTCAAACTTCTGGGCAGCTTCCTGAATTGCCCGTCTGTAGCTTTCGAGAACTACCTGAAGACTGTTGTACTTGTTGAGGTCGTTTTCCCAGCGTGCATTGAACTGGTCGTTGGAAAGACCGTCCCACATAGCGTCCAGCTCTTCCTTAAGTGCGGTAATTTCCTTGACCGCCTGCGACCATTCGCCAGTAAGAGAGTCAAGGACATTAGCCTGCTGCACCATGACCTCCGGGTCAACTTTTCTGATTTCTGCCATTTTAGATTTCTCCTTTTCTGTACCGCTCATAAGAGCGGGGAATTTATTTTAAGCATTGTCTGCTTAAATTGCTTTATCTGCAGCCGTATGTTCCGCCGCCTCCGCCTCCGCTGCCGGAATTGCGGTTCATAATATCCCGAACATCCTGTTCCGCTCTTTCCGCAGAACCCGCTATACTGTCTAGGTTTGAAGCGATTGTTTCAACAGAGCCTACCGCTTTTCTGATACGGTCTTCGGTCTCTTCGAGAATGTTAAGATAGTCCCGTGTGTAACGGCTTTTCCACGATGCTTCTATCTCATTCTCAATATCCCGGAACAGCCCCAGCTTATCCCGTATCAAGGACATGCTGCCTTTAAGCTCCGCAGCCGCATTTCTTACCTGCTTGGGGTCAATCTTTATTTCCTGCATTTTATTCACCTCGCTTTCCCTTTGCTGATATTATAATAGCATATCCTTTCCGTCTTTTGGACGTTATCCGACGAAATGCACATTTACGGGTGTGAAATGCACTTTTTAAACGATCATCAGCCTGTCGCCGTTTTTCACACCCGCTTCTTCGGGCGTTGCCTCATCATCAAGCATACACCTTTCACAGTACAGGTTTACGCTGTCTGCCTCTTCAAACAGTGAGGAAATGCCCTCATAAATACGTATGTCCTCAACCATTTGCTTTTTTATATCGCCCGCTTTCATTCTCACAGGCAGGCGGTAATCATATTTGCGGGAAGTTGACGGACATATCACCTCAACGGTTATAAGATTCATGCGTTTCCCTCCTCGTTATATTCCTCCAGCATTTGGCTGTCTTTTATGGGGATTATCCTGCATTTTTTCGGGGAATTAGCGTCTTCCTCCGCAATAACGTACAGATTTTTGCAGCTGTAAATATATCCCCGTCCGTTTTCGGACGGCGTACAGCTTTCCGAATTTATAACGGACGTGACAAGGAAACGAACAGT
>JAMOZU010000043.1 GCA_023667745.1 Ruminococcus sp. | reverse complement strand
GAGCGAGGACGCAAGGATAAGGGAAAATGCAAGGATAAGGGAGAAAGCACTTCACAACGAGGCTTCGCTGCTGCAGGGTGCGGAAAACAGGGGGAGGAATGAATGACCGGCAAAAGGTCGAACAGAACGTGACTCGGAAATAGCCCGGAATATGTAAGCTGCGGGTTTTTCCGAAATCGACATAAAAAGGCTTTGGGTAACAGAAATAGAATCGGTTGATAATTTGCGGAAAGCCATTTTATATCAAGATGCGGTTACTTTGCAAAATTCTCAAAAAATTTAATTAAAATTAACAAAAAGTTTAAAGATAAAGTTAAAGATTTTCCCGATTGTGCCGATATATGTTATAGAGTAATAAGCAGAAGTGTTCCCGATTTGCGGAAATGTTTCTGTTTGAAAGGAGCAGTGACCTATGACTGTTAAAAATCTATCCTCTGCTGTTAATGCTTACAGATACAATGCGGAGCCGGCGGAAAGGAAAAAGAGTACGGCGAAAAGAACTTCCGGCGGCAGAAATGTTGACAAGTTCGACTTTTCCGGAGCGGAAAATACAAGGGCAAGTTTTACCGATGCTTTGCGGGCGGCGGCAAAGTCTGCGGCGGAGAGCAGTGCGTCTCCCGAAAGGCTGCGGGCTTTGAACACCGCTGTCAGGAACGGCAGCTATAATGTTTCCGATGAGGCTATTGCCGATTCGATACTGGGGCGGTAAGAATTGACGTGTGCGGCGGTCGACGGTTAAATGCGATGTACGGCGGTCGTGTGCGGTGCGCGACGGTCGGGTGCGGTGCAGACGTGTGCATGACGGTCGTGTGCGGTGTGCGGCGGCTTGTGTGCGGCAAGCCGAAATTGCAATATTGCGGCTGCGGTTTTGATGTGCATTTAAAACAATGAAACGTAAGTTGTTTCTTGCCCCTTGCCGCTGAAATTCTTGCTTCTTGAAGGTGATGTTTTTATGGATTATCCTGCGCTTATAGCTTTCTTTGATGAATACAACGCTCACTTCCGCAATTTCCTGAAGTTTGAGTACGGTAAAATGGATATGCTCCACAAGGGCGAGATAGAAAAGCTGTCAAATTCGCTGTCCGCCGAGCAGGCGTTCATTATGAAAAGCAGCTCCCTTGAAAAGCGGCGGATAGGGCTTACCGGAGATAACGTTACCTTTGCGGATATTGTGGAGAGTGCTCCGGAGGAATACAAGTCCGCTCTTGACGAGAGGTACAAGGCTCTTTCGGAAATGGTGCTGAAAATAAAGGAAATAAACGACACAGCCAATCTTATAGTCACCGAGAGACTCAAACGTATACGGGTGCACAGCGGCGAGCTTGACACCTACAACGGTCACGGCGATGTAAAAAAGGAAAATGCGGTAACGTCCACCATGTCAAGAAATGCGTGAGTGTGCGGCGGTAATATGTTAAGCGTTAAAATAATGGCTGCGTTCGGCGTTTGCCGGAGCAGATGATATAGATGAGGACGCTTGCGGGTTCGTTTGTGATGTGAATGAAAAACGGCAGACAGGCGGTGCAGGCGGCATTACGGAACATCAAAAAAGGCGTTTGATAAAAGCGTTTGACAAAGGCTTTCGGCGGGTGTTCCGAGAAATTAAAGTTATGAAAGGAACGATATAAAATGGCTTCAAGCTTTTTCGGTATACACGTTGCAAGGGACGGACTTCAACTGGCGCAGAAGTCTATAGACCTTACTCTTAACAATGTGGCCAATATCGCCACTCCCGGATATTCGAGGCAGAGGCTCGATATATGTTCTGTTGCCGTGCCTTCGGGAGTTAAGGGCTACAGGACGGATAATCTTGCGGGCATGGGCGCAGAGGGCATAGGCGTTACCCAGATAAGAAACAAGCTGCTGGACACCAAGGTAAGGAAGTACAGCGGCGATCTGTGTGCTATAGGGGCAAGGACTTCCCTTTTGGGCGAGATAGAGGACGTTCTTGATGACGTGGAGAACGAACAGACCGGCTTTGCGGCAACTCTCGGCAACCTTAAGGCGGCTTTTCAGGATTTCTCTTCGGAGTCTGCGGACAGAAAAGACTTGGCGAACGTGGCGCAGAAAAAGGCAGAGTCGCTGGCTAACGTCCTCCAGAACTTCGATATGAGAATAGACGAGGTAATGGACGGCAACGCCAGAGATATTGAGGACACCAACGACAAGATAAACAGCATCTTAAAGCAGATGGGCGATCTTAACGACGCCATCAAAAACGGCTATGTGAATATGAATGATGTTATCGTTGATGTCAGCGGCGACAACTACAGGGCTGATGTTACATACGGTCCGCTGGAATTAAAGGACACGTTCAATTACCTTGCGGATGAACTCAGCCAGTATATGAACGTATATGTCGAGGAGCAGAAAGACGGCACGTTTACCGTCAGCTGCCGGGACGTGGTACTTGTTCGGGGGGACAAATACGCCAAGACGGATATGAAGTTCAATCCCAAAAAGGATATTGTTACCGATAAAGACGGCAACGAGTACAATTCCAAGTTCCTTGAATACCCGATAGAAGAGGCTCTTTACGACCGCAACGGCAAGCAGATAGTGGACGCAAACGGCAACAAGATAACCGATGTCCGCAGCAAGGACATTCCCCAGGGGACGGAGCTGTATTTCAGGAACGGTACATTCACCGGGCTTTATTCGGACGGCGACGGCGGGTTCTTTGACGGTGAGGGCGAAAGGGTCGACAAGATATTCAATTTAAAGGAAACCAAATATTACTATGCCGACGATGACGGCAATGTTCTCAAAAATCCCGTTACCGGCGATGACTGGGAGATAGAAGACCTTGACAGCGTTACCCAAGGGGGCGAGGGCGTTTCCAAGGATATAAAGGTAAGAGCGGTCACAAATTACGGCGAGGGCGACAGCTTTATTGTAAACGTTCAGGGTCATCTTGACGGCAGGTGCATTGAAGAGGATTACAGCGAACTCTATGTAAGTTCCCTTAACAATACTTCCGAATGGAAAAAGACCGAGCGAGAGGCTTATCCGCAGCTTTTGAGCGTTATAGCCAAGGGCATTCAGGAAAAAGGCTGGGACGAGCGGCGTGAGGTAATAGACGACAAGGAAGCATTAAGGCGTGCGGAGAATGTTATCAAAGACTTCAATCAGCTTATCAGGGACAGCGAAGTCGAGGAAGCGTACAACATGGAGAAGGACATTCTTGAGCTTGTTGACATAGGCAAGGCAAATCTCCCTTGGACGGAGGCCGGCAAGACCTATTACGACCCCATTTTCAAGGAGAATATCAGGGCGCAGGCGGTTGCCATGGGAAAAGACCTGTCGACGCTCAAATATCCCGAATATGCCATTACCATTTCCGAGGAGGGCGGCACTGTTACCTCCGGGTCAATAAAGGGCTTGTTTGATATGTACAACGGCGAGGGCTGCTACTCCACTCCCGAAGGCAACGAATATCCCGGCGTGAAGTACTTCAAGGAGACCATAAGGGCGTTGTCAAAGGCTATCGTCAAGGAGTTCAACAGCATTTACGAGGATTACAACAACAGTATCACCCTTGAAAAGTTCAAGCTGGAAAACGACATTCCCGCAGATCAGATACTTACCAAGGAGCAGCAGAAGCAGTACGAGGATCAGCTGCCCGACCTTATCGATAAATACGGCTTTGAGATGTTTGAATTTGACGGGGCTATGACCACCGCAAATCTTAAGACCGCCGCCAGCTGGATGGCAAACGCTTTGAAAGTGGTTCACCCGGAGGGCACAAACGATGACGATTACAATTACGATCAGCTGGATAATTCCAAGCTCAACGATATTCTGGAAATTTTCACCAGAAAGATAGATTTCGGAGCAGAGCCGGACGATTATTCCTTGGAGGAATTTGTTTCCCACTACGGCACGACTATCGGCACAAAACTGGAGCATGAGCTGGCGGACTTCGAGAATGCAAGCCTTATGTACACCGGTGTTGAGGAGGAAAGAGAGTCTGTAATGGGCGTGAACATGGAAGAAGAGGGCGCAAATATGATGACCTATCAGAAATGGTACAACGCCATTTCCAGAATGATGACCGCTCTTGATGAGATGCTCGACAAGCTCATTAACGGCACGGGAAGAGTGGGACTGTAAGGAATTTTGCTTGAGATTTTTTCGCCGCAGGCGAAAAACATTTTGCCGCAGGCGAAAAAATCCCCCACATCACAGCCCTTTGAAAAATGAACAGTACGGCGTTTTAAACGCTTATCAAATAAGGAGTGAATGGTTTTGAGAGTTACGACTAAGGCTTATACCCAGAATTTTCTCAACAGCAGCAACACGCTGCTTTCAAAGCTGTTAAAAAGCGAACAGAAGATCTTAAGTCAGAGAAAGTACAGCAGAGCATCCGAGGATTCTTCCTCGGCGGCAAAGGCGGCTCATGTAAGAAAGGCTCTTGCTAATCTGGATATTTACGATTCCAACTGCAAGACAGCAAAGGATTTTTTCTATGCGGCAGAGGACGCTTTGTACGACATCGCCGACAAGACTTACATGAACATAAAGCAGAAAGTGGTTTCCGTACAGGACACCATGGATCAGACCCAGCTGAACATTGTAGCCCAGGAGATAACAGAGCTTGCGGATCATATCATTACGGATATGAACTCGGACTTTGCGGAGAGGCAGATGTTCGGTGCGTGCAGCAATGATACTACGCCCTTTACGGTGTATTCCTCCGTTCGGGTTTTCGACGCTGACGGGAACGAGATTCTCCTTAACGGCACTAAGCCTTTCGGCAACGAGATAGACACGGCGGCTGTAAAGTCGAATAACAATCCCGCCAGCGAGGCTGCCGAATCTGCAAATGTTATGTTTATGAAGCAGGTGGAGTTCTACAATCAAGGGGGCAAGTCAAGAGGAAATGTTATAACTCCCGCTATGCTTAACGGCGTTACCTTTACCAAGAACGATATTCAGAAAGCCGCTGTCAAGGACGCCGGGGGGAATATGACGGGAAATGTCACCATATACGACAAGAACGGCAACTCCTACGAGGGCGTTCTTAACGGGAACAAGATAAACATTCAGCTTTATGATGCAGACGGCGTTCCTTATGCGGCTACCTTTGAGATGACCTGCACAAGGGCGGGGGAGACCTTCACTTTAGGCGGGGACGTTACCATAAAGGACGCTCTCGGCGATGAGGTATATGCTATCCCCAAGGACGCTGTTATGAGCGAATTGCAGGTGAATGCGGCTCACGATGAGTGGGGCAGGGCTCTCGACCTTAACAGTGCAGACAGCGTTTGCGAGCTGGGAGATGAGTCTTACACCGTTCTCCCCGAAGGTGCTGTTGTAAATGCGGACGGTTCGGCGGATATAACCTTCAAGCTGTACAATGAAAACGGCAAGGAAGATGTTCCCTTTGATGAGACTGTTACCATAACATACAGCTACAATGAAGCGGCGAAGCGTTACGAGAGGACTACCGATTATCAGGTGAATATGGACGAAAATTCCGTTGTCAGCGACGACGGCTCGGCTATAATCACCAGAAGTGGCATTAAGATAGACGACCCTGCCTTCTACGAGGGCAACGCTTACACGGTCAAGGGAAATTACATGGAAGATTACGGCGGAAAGTCCATGGAGTTCGACTTTAAGGTAAACGGCGAGTTCGACCGCACGGGGGCTGTAATGGACAGAGTAGTCTGCTACAATGATATTCCCATTGACCTTAAGGGAGACGATCTCTTGAAAGCCGTAAACGGCGGCACTATCGTTTACTACGGCATTGACGGCAACGTTCAGGGGGCTAAGACCATTAACACCGGTATCGGCATGGATGCTCTTGCGGACGTGAACGCATTCCCCGGAGCAAGCCCCATTTATGTTGACATAGGGCTTGGTATAAATTACTCGAAGCTGGATTCCACCGCTCTCAACGTTTGCCTTAACGGTGCGGAGATAAGCGGCTGGGGTACCGACAAGGACGGCGACAGCTACAACCTTATGCAGCTGATATACGACTGCGCAGAGGCTATGAGAGCGGGAGACAGGGAGTCCGTAAACCGCTATATCGACAAGCTGGAGGCTGCCAACACAAAAATTCTCCAGACCATCACAGACCTTGGCATAAAGCAGAACGACATGGATTACTATGTTGACAAGAACGAGGTCTACCGCCTTAGCCTTGAAGAGCGGCAGAACGAGCTGGAGGGTGCCGACTTGGAAGAGGAGATCACCAACTGGAAGACGGTTGATGCGGCGTACAATGCGGCTCTTTCCATGGGAGCGCAGATACTTCCCAAGAGCCTGTTCGATTTCATTTAATCTGCAGGCGGGGGAAAATCTTAAATATAATATTCCCGAAAGCCCCGAAAAATGGGGCGTTTGGGGAATCGATATAATATAATTCAGGCAGTGCAGGCTTGATACAAATCCCTCGTTGAATTATGGGGATTAGTATGAAAAAATTGTGTAGATTATAATTATTCCGAAAGGAGTGTATTATTATGAGCCAGCTTTTACGGATAACAAGAGTTCCCATTGACATTGAGGTGAACGTTACCAGAGCGGAGCTGCGGCAGGACAGCACAGCCCCCTCGGTGAAGATTCACAGAGACCCCGGCGTTATGCAGATACAGGCAGAACCCATAAAGGTGCAGATAGACAACACTGCTCCGAGAGAAAGTCTCGGATATGGTCACAAGAATATAGACACTTTCGCAAGGGACGAGGCGCAGAAGGGCATTTCGGTGGCGTATCAGGCTATCGCCACGATCGTCAACGAGGGGGACGCTCTTGCAAGGGGAGAGACAACCCCGCCGGACATTGCGGCGCAGAAAGTTTCCCGCACCATGGAGACGATAATGGAATTTCTTCCCAAGGAGTCTCCGGATATTTCCTGGTCGGGGAATACTTTGAGCATAAACTACAAGGCAGACCCTTTGAGCATGGACTGGGACACCAATATGCGCCCCAAACTGGAATTTGTTCCGGGGAATATTGAGTTTATCGTCAATCAGATGCCGAAACTGGAGATAGAGTATGTGGGCGAGCCTATCTATTTCCCCAGAAGTGCCGCTCCGGGATATGAAGAGGGCTGATAAAATTTCCCCATGGAAACGCCGGTTAAATCGTTTTAAATTTGCAAGGCTTACAAACCCTTTTACCGGGCGGAGGAAATACTTTGGATCAGCCTTTTCCCGATAATGGGAAATTGTTTAAAAGAAAAGGAAGAGGTAAATCGCATGACGGTTAACGGTTCGGAAAAGATCACGGTCAAAACACGGGATTTTGATGAGATAGAGGTTTCGGGCAAGGATATTATCACCTTTCCGAAAGGGCTTTTCGCCTTTGAGGATGAGAAAAGTTTCATACTGCTGACCCCATTGGGCGAAGGGAAAAGTCCGGTATGGCTTCAGAGTACCGGGAATCCCGCTCTGTGCTTTATCATGTTCAGTCCCTTTGAGTTCTGCGGGGATTATCGGGTGACAGTCCCGGACGAGGATATTTCCTATCTTGAACTTAACGACCGCAGCGACGCCGCATTCTACGTTATTGCGGTGATACCCGAAAATAATATGGACTCCACCGTGAATATGAAAAGCCCCGTAATAATCAACACCAAAAAGCATTTGGGCGGGCAGGTAATTGCGGCGGAAAATTACCCCATAAAGTTCCCCGTGTTCGCTAAGGAGGGTGTGTAGAAAATGCTTATCATCACCCGAAAAACAGGCGAGGGGGTACATATAGGCGAGGGAATAACTGTAACGGTCTCGGAGGCTGCCAACGGCAAGGTAAAGCTGGGGATAGATGCTCCCCGAGATGTGAAGATAGTCCGCTCGGAAATTTACGAGTCGGGGAAATTCAATGTTCAGGCGGCTGTAAACAAAGTCTCGGTGGATTTTATGAACAGCTTTCTTGCGGATAATCCCAATCCCAATAAATTGAACGAAATTAAATAAAGGCTTGAAAGGTTTTTTGATAAGAACTCCGGTTTTACCCCGCCGGAGGCGGGGTAAAACCAAATAAAATAAAGGTCTTTTGCAAAAAGGGTCTTTTGTCAAAGAGAGTCTTTTATCAAAAAGACATTTCGGGCAAGGCATTTTACGAAAGGATGAGTGCATTATGTCAACGGTAAAAGAAACAGCAAGAATGGCGGGTCTTATTTCCGGACTCGATACAGAGTCCCTTATCAAGGCGGCTACTTCCAATACCACCAGCGCAATAGACTCCCGCAAGCAGAAGCTCCAGAAGCTCCAGTGGAAGCAGGAGGCTTACAGGGATATTATCACGAAAATTCAGGATTTCCAGAGCAAGTATCTGGATATTACATCTGCGGATTCTATTCGTGCAAATGCGGTAATGAAGTCCAACAAGGCAACATCTTCCAACGACAGGCTGAATGTTTCCGCATCCTCTTCGGCAACTCCGGGGGACTACACCATCACTGCCCTCAAAAAGGCTACAGCCGCAAAGCTGGGCGGAGAGAATATTGCTACAAGGGGCGTACAGCTTGATTTCTCCAATCCCTCGATAACCGGGGAGCAGACAGTTAAGGTCACTCTTGACGGCGTAACCAAGAATGTTACCTTCTATAAGGACGCAGATGCGGACGCTGCCGGGCAGAATTTTCTTGACGCTCTCAACAAGAGCTTCGAGGGCGTTCTCAAAAAGGATGATGCAGGGCATGCCACACAGTTCAAGTACGGCAGCAACGGTGCATGGCAGCTTACTCTTGACAATATGGCGGGGGATAAGGTTTCCCACATATTCACCGTAGGCTACAATGATGCGGTGGGCTTGGTAAACGACGCATCCAACACCATTTCCTCCCAGTCCACTTTGGGCAGCGTTGATTTCACCAATACGCTTACGGGCAATAAGTTTGAATTTTCCATCAACGGCGTTGAGTTTTCCTTTGACAAGGACACTAAGATCAGCGACATGATGAGCCAGATAAACAAGTCGGACGCAGGGGTAAAGATGACTTTCAGCGGGCTTACCCAGTCCTTTACCATTGAGTCCACCACTACAGGCGCAGGTTCGTCCCTTGAACTGGAGCAGACAGAGGGCAACCTTCTGAACGCCCTGTTCAATATCGACAGCAAGGCTCTGGGCAGTGCGCCTACTTATGCGGAGTTTGCCACAAAGGAGCTGGACGAAAGTACTAAGTTCAAATTTATGGCAGACGCTTCCGGCTTTTCCTCCGGAGACGATATTATCATCAACGGCATAAAGCTGGGTATTACGGGACTCGGGCAGCATCAGCAGTATGACAAGTATACCTATACCGAAAACGGCAAGGAATACACCTATGATAACGCCGCCATGTATACCGATGACAGCGGCAACACTGTTTACAAATATGTCAACGAGGTCACCGGGAAGACCACTTACGGCAATGCCGACGGCACTACCATGTTCTATCAGGAGAACGGCAAGCTGTTCCTTTCCAACGGCGAAGAGATTGAGGGCTACACCAAGGCTGACGATTATCTTAATTCCTTAGGCTACGGCAGAAAGTACACCAATATAGATGAAGACGAGTATGCGGCTGCTCTCAATGACGCTTACAAGGCGGCTTTCGGCGATGACACGCAAGGTTCGTTCAGCGTTACGGTGGCAGGCAATGTTGCACACATTACCTTTGACCCTCAGGGTATGATGGCAACTGTTGATACGAACGGTAATGTGGGCATTGTTGATGAGGGTAATATACATGAATACAACGGTGCTTTTTCCAACTTTACCGTCGATGCTTTCCCCACTTCCCATGTTGTGGCTGACAGCAAGGTTTCTTTCTATTCCGAGGACACAGGCGAGATAGTGGACGTAAACGGCACGGGCGAGAACGGAGCTGTAACCATTAACGACCTGATAAGCGTTACCGATTCCGCAGGGAACAAGCTCTTTAACTATGACGAGAACACGGGCAGGCTTACGGTTGCGGGTACGAACGTACTTACCGCCAGCGATTTTGACAGCGAGGGCAACGAGCTTTCCTTTAACGCTATGCTCCAGATAGATGACGCCTTCGGCGCAACAAAGCTGGTAGGCGAGGACATCAAGGGCAGCATGATCCAGAGCGGCGAAAACGGCATTATAACCGTAAACGGCGTTACCCTTGAAAGTGCCTCCAACACATTCTCCATTGACGGCACTACCTTCGGCATTGACGATGTGGAAGAGTTTGACGAGACGGACATTGCCGCAGGCAAGGCAGAGGAGATAAAGGTAAATGTTGCCAAGGACAACAGTAAGATAAAGGAAGTTATTACGGGCTTCATGGAGGGCTACAACAAGCTCCTGGACGACATTTACGCCCAGATAGGCACTTCCCGCCCCAAGGACGGCGACGATTTCTATGAGCCTCTTACGGAAGACCAGAAAGAGGAAATGTCCGATGATGAGATCGAAAAGTGGGAAGAGAAAGCAAAGACGGGTATGCTCTACCACGATACCACTCTTACCAAGGTCTTCAACAAGCTCCGCAGCGCAATCAACGGCAATGTGGGCGGGTTCACCATTCAGGCTCTGGGCATAGACACTTCCGACGATTACGCCGATTACGGCAAGCTCCGTTTCGTAGACGGCGGCGAGGCTATCCTTGACGCTGCCATAGAAAAATACGGCGATGAGCTGGCGGCGTTCTTTACAGATTCGGAGAACGGTCTTGCCACAAAGCTCAACAACGTTGTAAACTCCGCTATCGACACCAAGACCGACAGCAGAGGAAACGCCAAGGGTCTGCTTACCTCTATGGCGGGCGTTGTGGGTACAAGGTCGGAGAAGAAGAATCAGATATACAGCCAGATCGAGGCTATGCAGAAGGTCATCGAAAGGCTCAACACCAGATACGAGACCGAGTATGAGAGGCTGTGGAAGCAGTTCTCCACGCTGGAGACATATATGATGAACATGAGCAATCAGTCCTCGTCTCTGTTCAACTCCACTCTCTACGGTATGAGCAGCGGCACGGAGAGCTGATAAGGGCGTAATTTCCAAATATGTTTAAAACGGCGGAGCGGGCGGCATAATACAAATACCGTACGCTCCGCTCTGTTAATAGAAAGCGGGTCACAGGTAAAATGAATCCATATCAGAAATACATGCAGCAGTCGGTAACGACCATGACGCCTGCGCAGCTGCTTATCGCCCTTTACGACAAAATGATACTGGAGCTTAACAAGGCAATTATCTTCATTGACGAAAAGGATATACCCAAGGCGCACAATTCCCTTACAAGGGCGGGGGAGATAGTTGACGCTCTGGACGCTCACCTGAAGGTGAAATACGAAATATCGGATAATCTGGCGACCCTTTATCAGTATTTTAGGGAGAAAATTTTAGAGGCGAATATGAAAAAGGATACTGCCATAATAAAGGAAATTCTCCCTATGATACAGGAAATAAGGGACGCTTTTGAAGAGGCGGGGAAACTGGCTAAGTAACATCAACATATATCCCGGCGGTTTTTCCCCGCCGAAGGCGGGGGAAAACCTTAAAACAGCATTTACTTTGACATATAAAATTTTTCGGAAGGGCATATATTCCGGAAATTATAAGAAAGGGTGATAATATGGACCCTCGCATTCTGGAACTTGTTGACAGAAAGATAGACCAGATGAGGCACTTTAACGATATTACATCACGGATAATCTATGAGGACATTGACGGCGTGGAGGAGCTTATAGAGCGGCGGCAGGAGATTGTTACGGCGGTGGACGGCATTTCCGCGGATATGAGAAGCCTTATAAATCAGCAGTCCATAGACAGGCGCAACGAGATAAAGCGGTTGCTTTCCTTTGAGGAGATTTCCGGGCTTACAGGGTCTATGCTGGAGCTTTCGGAAAAGATAAAGGAGCTGCGGGAGGTAACGGACACCTGTATGGCCACCGAGCAGATGGCTATGACCCATCTGGAGAACCGCCGCAGGGAAATTTACGACCAACTGACCGATTCCGCCAAGGGAAAAAAGGTGGTAAACTATTTCGGAGCGACAGCGGTGGACGTGAACAAGGGAAGCCATTTAAATTCAAGCCATTGAGTGTTTATAAAAAAGGGCTTTTTTCTGCGTGAGACTATTTTATTTGTTTTCCCCCGCCGAAGGCGGGGGAATGCTTTTATACTAATCCCCGTCAGAATTATGGAGATGAAGCCGCCGAAAAAAAATTGCGAGATTGTCTTGATGTTTTGGGGAAAAAGGGAGGTGCGGATACTTTGCGGCGAAATCATTTTCCCCTTGACATTTTTTTAAAAATGTGTTATAATAAATTCATAAATCAAATTAAAAAAAGCTGTAAGGGAGGTAATTGCCGTGTACGAGCTTGTACCGGCAGGCGAACGAACCTATTATATCAACTG
>JAMOZU010000042.1 GCA_023667745.1 Ruminococcus sp. | reverse complement strand
GGCAGCTTCTACGCCCTTCCCCAGTCCCCCCAGATATATAAGCAGCTGCTTATGGTGGCGGGGTTTGACAGATATATACAGCTTGCAAGGTGTTTCAGAGACGAAGACCTGCGGGCGGACAGGCAGCCCGAATTTACCCAGATAGACCTTGAAATGTCCTTTGCGGACGCTGACGATATTATGGAGATGGTCGAGGGGCTTATCAAGCGGCTTTTCAAGGACGTTCTCCAAAAGGAAGTTCCCCTGCCCCTCCCCCGCCTTACCTATACCGAGGCCATGGATCGCTTCGGCTCGGATAAGCCCGATACACGCTTCGGCATGGAAATAACCGACCTGTCGGACACAGTAAAGGACAGCGGCTTTTCCGTCTTCGCCAACGCCGTCCAAAGCGGCGGCACAGTAGGCTGCATTACCGCAAAAAACGCCGCCGGGATTTTCACCCGAAAGGAAATAGACAAGCTTACCGAATATGTCAAGGGCATAGGAGTAAAAGGCTTGGCGTATATCCGCTGGGTGGAGGACGCTCCCACCTGCTCTTTCGGGAAATTTTTGGGAGAGGGGGAGCTTGATAAAATCATTGCCGCCGCCGGAGCGGAGAAAGGGGATGTTGTCTTCATCATTGCCGACAAAAAGTCCGCAGCCCTGTCCTCACTGGGTGCGCTCCGCCTGAAAGCCGCAAAGCAGCTTGACATTATCCCCCAGGACCGGTACAATTTCCTTTGGATAACCGAAATGCCTTTCTTTGAGTTCAACGAGGAAACAGGGCATTGGGACGCCATGCACCACCCTTTCACCATGCCCATGGACGAGTGCATACAGTATCTTGACACTGCCCCGGAAAAGGTGTTTGCCAAGGCCTTCGACCTTGTCCTCAACGGCACGGAACTTTCCAGCGGCTCCATAAGAATCACCGATTACGAGCTTCAGGAAAAGATGTTTGCGGCATTGGGACTGACGAAAGAGGAGATAGAGGCGAAATTCGGCTTTTTGGTTGACGCATACAAATATGGCGCAGCTCCCCACGGCGGCATGGGCTTGGGACTGGACAGGATAGCCATGATAATGTGCGGAGCGGACAACCTGCGGGACGTTACCGCTTTCCCCAAAGTGCAGAACGCTTCCGAGCTTATGAGCGACTGTCCGGCGAAGGTGGATAATGAGAGTCTGAAAGTTTTGGGAATAAAGACGGTGGAGTAAGGCGGACGTAATAACTAAAGGCTTATAAGAGCAGTAACGCTGCGTTGGGGGCGGGGGATTCCGCCCCCGGCGGGTCAAGGGCGCAAGCCGCTTGCACGGCTCGATAAACCGGTGCCTTTTCCTCAATACACCGTCATCAAAAGGAGGAACACCTCAATGAAAAATATCAGCTTTTACCCCGCTCCCAAGTACGGCACAGCCGATTATACCGAAGCAGAACCGCATATCTACCGTATCGAAGAAGACGGCGAGGAATTTTACGTTACCTCCCTTGTTTTCGAGCAAGAGCCGGAATACGGCGAGAACGCCCCCGACTCCCCCTATATCTCCCAATATCCCTTGGAGGACATTCTCGATTATTTCTGCTGTTGGTGCAGAGACTTTTACGAAAGCGAAAACGAAGGCGACCCTGTCAATTCCTATCAGGAGCTTGTCGCCGATGAACCCGAACCCCTCCGGGAAGTCCTTGACCTATGCGGGAAACACGTTTACACAAAGGACGGCAGGCTTGTTATGGAATAGCTGATGAATGGGAGGGCATGAGACATGGTGAATGTTATATATTATCCCGATAAAGCGGACTTTCAAGCCGCCTGTGACCGTGACGAGCCGTTTCTTGCCCTTGTCTCCTTTGACGGGCAGACTCTTATCGTCTCCCGGATCGACGAGGCGGTGGAACATAACATACTGCTTTTAAAGGCGGGCTTCTCCGACAGGGACATTGACAGGTATTTCCGCCTTGTGGTTGACAAGCCGGGAGCGGATTGGACGTTTGTTTGTCCGGAGAATTACAGCAATATCACAAGGAAGGGAAAAAAGACAGAGGAGTTTTTCAAGGACGGCATGCGGATTATCCCAAAAGCGTTGTCGGCTGTCGGTTATAACGTCCCCATAGAAATTCCCAAACGATATAAAAGGCATTTCAATATTATGAACGGCGAATAATACGCAGTGCGAAATTTTATTCTTTATATTAAGTATACCATATATTTCCCGAAATGTCAATAGCATTCCGCAAATTATTTTTTACTATTTGCAAATTTGTACATCTGCACAAATTTTCTGAATAATTTTGTATATTTTGCTTAATGCAAATGCAATTGGATTATAAAATAAATACCGACCAAATGCAACTCATTATCCGCAGATTTTAAAAATCCCTATGTTAAGCGGTTTCCCGCCCGGGGCGGGGAAACGTCGGCACAGCAATGAAAAAGGAGCGTGACAATTATGTATGAACATTTAAAACTTCTCTCTCCCCTGCTTCAAGCCGCACCCCAACAGAACATAGCCGTGGGCGGCAGAATGAGCGTGTTCAAGGGAGAGGAAAATCTTTTCCGTGAGTCCTTCGGCATGGCGGACAAGGAAAAGGGCATTCCAATGGGCGAGGGGGCTATATTCCGCCTTTTCTCCCTGACAAAGCCCGTCACCGCCGCCGCCCTGATGATACTGCTGGAGCGGGGCAGGATAGAACTGCGCTATCCCCTGAAATGGTTCATTCCCACCTTCGAGAATCCCACCGTGCTGGACGAAAAGGGCAGCCGTCCCGCCGAGCGGGACATTACCCTTCGTGACCTGCTGACTATGACGTCGGGCATTCCCTACCCCGAGGACACCCCCGCAGGGCGGGAAATGGGCGAACTTTGGGGGCGGCAGTCCGACCGTTACCTTAAAGGCGGGGAGCTTCTTTCCACCGTTGACTTTGCACGGGAAATGGGCAAATGCCCCCTGTCCTTCACGCCGGGAGAAAGGTGGATGTACGGAGCGTCTGCGGACGTTCTTGGGGCTGTCATCGAGATAATTTCCGGGAAAAAGCTGTCGGAATTTATGCGGGAGGAAATATTCGAGCCTCTTGGCATGGAGGACACGGGATTTTATATCCCCCCCGAAAAATACTCCCGCCTTGTGACCGCCTATGACCGCCGCGAAGAGGGGAACGTCCCCTACAAAGAATATTCCCTTTGCCTTACCGATTACAGCAAGCCTCCCGCCTTTGAATCGGGCGGCGCAGGGCTTGTCTCCACGCTGGAGGACTACGAGAAATTCGTTGGAATGCTGGCGGGGCGGGGAGCTTACAAGGGCGTTCGCATTTTAGGGCGGCAGACCGCCGAGCTTATGACCCGCAACTTCCTTACCCCCGAACAATGCCCCCCCGTATGGGACAGCATGACAGGACACGGCTACGGCGCATTCATGCGGGTGCTTACCGACCCTGCCGCCGCAGGTTTCAACGGCTCTCCCGGAGAATACGGCTGGGACGGCTGGCTGGGCTGCTATTTCTCCGTTGACCCCGTCAACAGGCTGTACATGCTTTATTTCATTCAGCAGACCAATTCCGGCTGCACCGAGTTTGTGCGGCGGCTGCAGAGTATAGTGAGGGCAAGCATTTAAGAATCGGTGATTTAAGGCTTTGCTCCCGCCGTAGGCGGGAGCAAAGCCGCCCAACAAAAAAAGGACGGTTATGAAGACCTTGGAAGAATATATGAAACTCCCCTGCAAAGAGGCAGGAAGCAAGAATTTTGGAATGTACTGCGTTGGTTAAAATAAACAAAAAGGAGAATGTCGATTATGAAGACTTTGGAAGAATACATGAAGCTACCCTACAAAATGGAGATAATCCCCGACGACAGTGAGGGCGGTTATGCCGCCTGTTTCCCCGAACTTCAGGGCTGCGCCGCCGAGGGGAACAGCTTTGAGGACGTTATTGCTAAGGTCATTGCCGCAAAAGAAGAATGGTTTAAGGAAGCCATTGCCAAGGACAGGGAAATTCCCGAGCCGGGGGCAAGGAAGTGACACTCAAACGCCGTGGGGGCTGTGTTTGGCGGTTTTTCCCCGCCTGCGGCGGGGAAAAACCTTAAATCGGTAATTCGCACCGTTCCGCTTTGTTCGGAACGGTGTTTTTTTGCTTTTGTGGAAAGATTAAAATTACATTAAAATTTCTAATCTGATTTTAATCTGTTTTAAATTGTTTTTTAATGTGAAAAAGAGTATAATGGAGTATGTGGGTTTTAGGTGGGACGGGATTTTGTGTTACAAACCTTAAATCGTTGATCCCCGAAAAATTTTCGTGAAAGTTGACGGAATGTTGAAAAAGGGGGAGTAATATTTTTTATAGGGAGTGTGTTCACTGCCGTGACGGGAAAATAAAAAAAAATTGCCTGCGGGGGAGCGGGATTTGTGCAATTCGCCTATTGACTTTTGGTGTGTTATATAGTATTATTGTATTATAACAGTAACACAAACAAAAAGGGGACGAGCGGATGCACTGGAATTTTTCGGGAGATGTGCCGATATACCTGCAAATTATCGGGGCGTTGGAGCAGATGATAGTCTCCGGGCTTTTGTCGCCGGGGGACAGGCTGCCCTCTGTTCGTGAGCTTGCGGGAGAGGCTGGGGTCAATCCCAACACCATGCAGAAAGCGTTGACGGAGCTTGAAAAAAGGGGAGTGGTCTATTCAAGGCGGACGGCGGGGCGTTTCGTCACCTACGACCCTGAACGGCTCAAAAGCCTGCGGGAGGAACTGGCGGGCAAGGAAATTGCAAGGTTTCTCGACGCCATGCGCCGTCTCGGTTACACGCCCGAAGAAGCGAGAGAGTTAATATAGTTAAGGAAACATTGTTTCAGGCGGTCTTTTCCCCGCCGCAGGCGGGGAAAAGACCTTAAATCAGCAACTGTACGGGGTGTTTGGTGATGTCCGGAAAAAGCCTTAAAATCGGTATTTTATCGGGCAATATAAAATAAGGCATAAGGTGAAAAACAAAAATAAAAATTTAAAAGCGGAAGATTTTCAAGCGGCAAAGGGCAATGAAAGAGTACATAATTCCAGCCTCTGACTTCCTGCTTTCCGGAAGGAGCGTTTTTAATAAAAATGGCAAGCGAAAAGAAAAAAGGTTTCAAGGTCAGGTATATTGTTTTGGGGGCGGTGCTGCTGCTGATAATTGCGTTTGTGATAATTATGGTCAGCAGTGCTTCGATGATGGGGAATATGATAATGGCGCAGACAAGCGGCTTGGAGAAAAAGGATCTGGAGAACAGGTTCTCCGTCAGCGGCATAGTGGAGAGCGCAACATTCAAGCAGGTCTCCGCAAACCTTGCCTATAATGTGGACGAGGTGAATGTTGAAGTGGGGGACAAGGTAAAGGCGGGGGATATTCTGGCAGTCCTGAACTCCGACGACTTGCAGCGGCAGATAGTCGAGCAGCAGGCTAATCTTGACAACGCAAATGTGAACACCGATTATTCCTTAAGCGATGCAGAAAAACGCTATAACGAGGCAAGAGCCCAGATAGCCGACGGCACGTATCCGGAGATACGCAGTGCAAAGCTGTCCCTTGACAACGCTCAAAGCTCCCTTTCAAGGGCAAAGGACGCTCTTGAAAACGCCAGAGACAGCAGGGAAAAGGCTGAGAGCCGTTACGAGGAGCAGAAGGAGCTGTCCGGCTCGGATAAGCAGACCCGCATCAATACAGCTCAAAAGAATGTTGATTCGGCAAAGTATGAAATGGACTGCGCCGAGGACGATTACAACGAGGCTGTAAGAAAGCGGGACGAGGAAGACTACAGCGACATCAAGGAGCTTAAAAAGGCTTATGACGACGCAAAGAAGGACTATGATTCCCGATACACCGTCGACAAAGGCACGGAGCTTGCCAAGGCAAGAGAAGACTATGAGCGGGCTTTATCCAATTATTCTTATGCTTCGGCGTATGCTGCCTCAAACGCATCCGATACTTCCGCCCAGACAAGCCTTGACACCGCCCGCAAGGCTCTTACCGAGGCTGAGACCAAGCTCAACGAGGCTACAGCCAAGGCAGATGCGGAGGCAATAGAAAACACCTATGAAAAGGCTATGGACAGCTACAACAAGGCGAAAGCCGATATAGACACCGCCCACGACAATGCGGTAAAATCCGCAGAGAGGGCTTACAACAGGGCAAAGAGCAATTACGAGACAGCAGTTGACACTCTCAAAAACGCCGAGGACGGCACGGATATGTCCCTTGACAGCTACAAGGACGCTGCAGACAACGCCGTCAGGGCGGAAGAGGATGCCGAAAAGTCCGTCTCCGAGGCGCAGAAGGCTGTGGACGACGCTCAAAGTAGCTATGACATTGCCGTGAAAAACGCCAATTCCTCTCTGTCGTCCCTTAAGGCGGCGGCTGACAGGGAAAAGGTGCTGTCGGAAAACGACACCGGGCTTATTTCCCTTGAAATGCTCAAAGAACGCCTTGACGACTGCATTATAACCGCCCCCTGCGACGGCACCGTTACGGCTGTTTACGCAACTCCGGGAGCGGCTGCTGCGGGAGTGATGTTCATTATCGAGGACACGGACAATCTGAAAATGACCGCCACGGTAAAGGAATACAATATCTCCGAGCTTAAAGAGGGGCTGGAGGTAACGGTCTCCATACCCTCCCTTGGGAACAGGGAGTATGAGGGAATGGTCAGCAAGATCGCTCCCACGGGGGTAAAAGGTCCTAACGGAAAAAGCGATGGCTCGGCTTCCTTTGATGTGGAAGTGGTCATCAGGGACACCAAGGACACGGGGCTGCTTATCGGTATGACTTCCAAATGCACAGCCGTTACGGGAAGCAAGGAGAATGTGTTTGCGGTAGGGTATGACGCACTGGTGGAGGACAGCGACGGCAGCAGCTATATTTACATAGCCGAGGCAGTTCCGGGGGGCAACGGCACGGCTACCGTAAAGAAAATTCCGGTGGAGACGGGCTTTGAGACGGACGCCGAGATAGAGATAATTTCCGACGAGCTTACCGAGGGCGTGGCGGTCATCAACAACTCCGGAGACGTTTCCGACGGCGCACTGGTGATCCTGGCGGATCAGCTGGGAGCGGCGGTTCAGGCTGCGGGTGCCGGTGATGACGCCGGTGCGGACGCTGCGGAGTAACGGGGGTCTTGATATGAAGAAAAAGTTTGATACTCCCATTACAGAGGTCAGGAAGCAGAGCGGCTATGTTATCAGCACAAAGGATATTATCAAGAGCTTTTATGTGGGAACGCCCAACGAGCTGGAGATACTTCACGGCATGACCTTCAATGTTCCGAGAGGGCAGTTCGTTTCCATTGTGGGGCAGTCCGGGTCGGGCAAGTCCACGCTTATGAATATTATAGGCGCACTTGACCGCCCTACCTCCGGGGAATATTTTCTTGACGGCACGGACGTTTCAAGGGCTACGGATAAGGAGCTTTCCGCCATAAGGAACAAGCAGATAGGCTTTGTTTTCCAGACCTTTAACCTTATCGCCAGAACGTCCGCTTTGAAAAATATCGAGCTTCCCATGCTTTACGGCGGCATTCCCCCGAAAGAGCGGCGGGAAAGGGCGAAAAATCTCCTTGAAATTGTGGAGATGAGCGACAGGGCGGGGCATATGCCAAACGAGCTTTCCGGCGGGCAGAAGCAGCGTATCGCCATTGCAAGGGCTATGGCAAACGATCCCGATATTATCCTTGCGGACGAGCCTACCGGCGCACTTGACAGCAAGACCGGGCGCATGGTAATGGATCTTTTTCACAAGCTCCACCGGGAGCAGGGGAAGACCATAGTCCTTATCACCCACAATAACGAGCTTGCGGAGGAGACCGACAGGATAATCACCATTTCCGATGGGAGAATAATAAAAGATTCGGCGGAGGTCGGCTGACATATTACCAACATGTTAAAAGGAGGTTCAACATGGGCTTTTTTGAAAATATAGCGGTGGCGATAAACGGTTTGAAGTCCAATAAAATGCGTGCGTTCCTTACAATGCTGGGCATTATCATAGGCATAGGCTCGGTAATTGCCATAAGTACTCTGGGCAGCATCATGAACGCTTCCGTTATGGATATATTCAATTCCCAGGGCGGCTCTAACCTTGTGGGATTTCAGATAACCATGAAACAGAACAGCGCAAGGGAATATTACTACGAGGACGATATGATAACCATTGACATGATAAAGGACGTTCGGGAGCGGTTCGGCAGCGAGCTGGACGCTGTTGCGTTAAGCGCAGGCAACAGTGGGGGAACTATGGTGCTGCGGCACAAGGAATATGATGTTACTCTTTACGGCGTGAACGACGGATATTTAAAGCAGAGCATGTTAAAAATGCTTGCGGGCAGGTGGATAACCGAAAAGGACTGCGATGAGAACAGAAATACCTGCACCATTTCGGAAAAGATGGCAAAGAAAGTTTTCGGCTCGGAGCGGGGAGCTATCGGCAAGACAGTTTCCGTTACTCTGACCGGCGGGAGAATGATGGACTTTACGGTGGTGGGGGTCTATCAGGAGCAGCTTTCGGCAATGATGCAGTCGATGGTGAATATGATGGGGGAGGACTGGAGCGGAGACACCTATATCCCTTTCAGCACATTCAACAGGGAAATTTACGGCATGAGCGACGACAGCTTCTACTACTTCAACGCCAACACCAAAAACGGCGTTGACGCCACGACATTCTGCGAAAAAGTAACGGACTTTCTCAACAACTCCTACTACCGTGACAACGATGCCGTTGAGATATACTATGCCACAGCGGAGTCACAGATGGCTATGATGGACGATGTTATGGGAATGCTTCAGATGGCTATCTCGGTAATTGCGGGAATATCCTTGCTTGTGGGCGGTATCGGCGTTATGAACATAATGCTGGTGTCGGTGACCGAGCGCACCCGTGAAATAGGCGTAAGAAAGGCTATGGGCGCACCCAACTCCGCCATACGCCTGCAGTTTATAGTGGAGTCGATAATAATATGCCTTATAGGGGGAATTATAGGCATTCTTTTCGGCATAGGTCTGGGAAACTTAGCGGGGATAATCGTGGGGACCACCGCTCCTCCGACCCTGTCATCCATTATTCTTGCTGTGGGATTTTCCATGGCAATAGGGGTATTTTTCGGATATTACCCCGCCAACAGGGCGGCAAAGCTCGATCCAATCGAGGCGTTAAGATATGAATAAACAGGGCTGTTCAAAAAATTTTCCCCCGCCGTACGGCGGGGGAAAATTTTTATATCACGCTGACGGCAGGGGATACAAATCCCTCATTGAATTATGGGGATTAGTATGAGAGGGTGATATTTTATTATCAGGGCTTTTTCTTTCGTTCCATTTCAAACCAGAAGGTACTTCCCACTCCCTCCTCGGAGCGGACTCCGAATTTAAAGCCGTGAAGTATAAATATCTGCTTTACTATGCTAAGTCCCAGCCCCGTGCCGATGACCTCCCGCTTGTGCTTTTCAGCCCTGTAGTAGCGGTCGAATATAAGGGGGAGCAGTTCGGGGGATATGCCGCTGCCTGTGTCGGTGACGGTTATCTCCACGGTTTTGGCGGTGGCAGTCTGCATAACATAGACAGTCTTTTCCTCGCCCGAATAGTTGACGGCGTTGTTGACAAGGTTGTAGATGACCTGATCGAACTTGATAAGGTCAGCCTCCGCCCACACGTCTTCGTTGACGCTGACATAGAAATTATAGCCGTCCCGCTCGGACAGGAGAGTGTAGCGGGTCATTATCTCCCGCAACCTGTCCCCCACGCAGAAAAGCTCCTTTGACAGTGTGACTGCGCTGCTTTCCAGTTTGGTAAGATCCATGATGTCGTTTACGAGAGCCGCCAGACGGTCGCTTTCCTCAATTATTATCCCCAAGTGTTCGTTACGCTTTTGGGGGTCGTCTCCGGACAGGTCACGAACCATTTCCGCATAGGCTTTTACCATGGTAAGAGGCGTTCGCAGGTCGTGGGAGATGTTCGCCATAAGGTCACGCCGCAATGTGTCAACTTTGGTTATCTCCGTTGAGGCATAGTTGAGAGTGTCCGCCAGCTTTTCCGTTTCGGTGTAGCCTCTGCCGTTGAATTTAACGTTATAGTCTCCCTGTGCAAGTTTCTCGGCGGACTTGGTTATGCGGACAAGGGGAGTGGAGATAAGGCGGGAGAGGAAAATGGAGATGCCGAATCCCAGTATCATCATGGACAGCGTTACCTGAAACATCTGTATGCGCAGAATAGACACCGTGGACTCCAGCGGCTCTAAGGACGTGTTCAGGAAAAGGTAACCCGACGGGTCGTTTCTGTCTCCTATGACCATGGCGAAAAGCAGGGTGTTGGTGTCAAAGCGGGTGTTGGTAAGCTCCGCATAGTAGATGCCCTTTTCGCTGTTTACGGCAAGGCGGCGGTACTCGGATATTTCAGCAAAATTCATAGCCCCGTGGAGAACGCAGTTGCGCTCCATAACGTCGTAGGAATAGAGGGTAAGCCCGTATCTGTCCTGCAAGAGAACGCACATTTCATTGTCATGAGCCAGCCTGTCAAGTTTGTCGGCGATAAAACCGCGGTCTGCCCATTCGGTGAGAATGTAGTTGGCAAGAGCGGTAATATCGCTTGTTTTCTGTGTACGGTAGGTAGCCTCCAGCGAGACTATGAAGGAGACCCATATAAGCACCAGTATGCTCGTTATGAAAATGGCGAAATATATCCACACCGTAAACCGCACGCTGCGCAGGGAACTGCCTATATCGCCCAGCCTGTCCGAAAACCTGCGGCGGAGCTTTTCTTTTTTGGCGGACTTATCCGCACCGTTTTCTTTTATCGGCGGCTTGTCAAAGCCTTTTTTATTATCGCCCTTCATCGAATTTATATCCCATTCCCCGAAGTGTTACGATAAATTTGCGGTATTCCCCAAGGGAGTTGCGGAGCATTTTTATGTGAGTGTCAACGGTGCGGTCGTCTCCGTAAAAGTCATAGCCCCAGACCTCTTCAAGGAGCTTTTCCCTTGACAGGGCTATCCCCTTGCTGCGGACAAGGTAAAAGAGCAGGTCGTATTCTTTCGGGGTAAGGGAAGCGGGCTTGCCGTCCACTATTACCTCCCGCCCTGCCATATCTATCTCCAGTCCCTCGAATTTCAGCTTTTCGTCTCTGCCGTCCTTGCCGCTGCTTCGCTTTATCACAGCCCGTATCCTTGCCAGCAGTTCTTTCGGGGAAAAAGGCTTGGTAACATAGTCGTCAACTCCCAGCTCGAAGCCGAAGAGCTTGTCGTACTCCTCGCCTCTTGCGGAAAGCATGATAACGGGTATCTGTTTTGTTTTGCGTATCTCCCGCACGGCGGAGTAACCGTCAAGCTTTGGCATCATAATATCCATTATGATAAGGTCGAAATCCTCGGTGCGGCACATTTCAACAGCCGCCATGCCGTCTTCCGCCTCGGCGGTCAGGAAGCCGTCGAACTTGGCGTATTCGCTGATAACGTTGCGTATGTTCTTTTCGTCGTCCACTATAAGTATTTTTTTATCCGGCATTGTTTTTACCCCTTTCAAAAACGTTTTAAGGGAAGTCACCCGATATTGACGGGTATCTCCTAAATCATGGATTATAGATATTATATCACACAAATGTGTATTTTATATGATAATATATAAAATCATTTTTGAAAAAAGGAGCGTGCAAAAGGCATGATTTTGTATGATATACGGAAAATACGGCAAAAGCTATTGAAAATTTTTTCGGGATATGCTATAATATAAAAGTAAAATTCATCGAAACGGGGCGTGTTGATATGACGGTCAAAGAACAGAAAGCGGCGGCGAAAAAGTTTGCGGAATACTGGGCGGGCAAGGGTTACGAAAAGGGGGAGAGTCAGCCTTTCTGGCTCTCATTGCTCCGTGATGTTTACGGGGTCGGCGAGCCGGAAAAGTTTATTTCATTTGAGGAACAGGTTCACCTTGACCACACCAGTTTTATTGACGGCTATATCCATGCCACCAAGGTCATGATCGAGCAGAAGGGATTGGGAAAGGATTTGAGGAAAGCTATAAGGCAATCGGACGGCACTCTGTTAAGTCCCTTTGGGCAGGCGCAAAGGTATATGGTCAATCTCCCCGTGTCGCTGCACCCTCGATGGGTTGTTACCTGCAATTTCGAGGAATTTTTAATTTACGATATGGAAAAGCCCAACTGCGAGCCGGAGCAGATTTTCCTGAAAGACCTGCCCAAAGAATATTACCGTTTGAATTTTCTGACGGACACGGGGGACGAAAATATCAAGAAAGAAACGGAAGTTTCCCTGCAAGCGGGGGAGCTTGTGGGCAAGATGTACGAAGCTATTAAGAAGCACTACAAAAATCCAGACGACCCCGAGTCGCTCAA
>JAMOZU010000041.1 GCA_023667745.1 Ruminococcus sp. | reverse complement strand
GCTTAACCTCCTCTCACCTGATGCCCGCCCTTGCTCCTCAGCAGACTTGCCACCCGCTTTGCTTCGCCGGGGCGGCAGATGACCTGTACGGACGAGGTCGATGGGCGGGGTTCACGGATGTCACGGTCGGCAGGGGGAGCGTACATGGTAAGAGGAATGCCGGTAACGCCGCCAACGCTCATATTGGTGAAAAAGCCGATGGGCGTTGTGACGGCATTATTGCTTCGCACAGGGGGCAGGTCGAGGGAGATATCGAATATCCCTTCCCTGTTCATTCCCAGTGCGGCGGCAGCCGCCTCGGCTTCGTCGGGAGTGTAGAATTTGGCTGTTATTATCATGAGAAAATCTCCTTTTGATTTGTTAAATTTATACAAATTTATATGAATTTTCGTTTGATAAGTTGTGCTATAGCACTATAGTCTCCCGATTAATAGCTAATATACCGTTCTGCAGAAAAAGTCTGCTTTGCAAATTGAACGTTTTTATTTGTTTTCCTTCCCCTTTGTCGGGGGAAACAGGTTTATACAAATCCCTCATTGAATTATGGGACTTAAGCCGCCGCAAAAAACATAAGGCTAAGTTTTTGCGGCGGCTTCATCTCCATAATTCCAATGGGGATTAGTATTATATACAAGCCGAATATCCTTCCGTTACATTGCAAAAAAAGACTGCGGTCTCCTTTTCGGCGGAGACCGCAGTCCTTATATATCTACCATTTTCTTTTTTACTTTTTCTTGCTGCCTGCCGTTTTCTTTGCGGCGTGTTTTGCGGCGGACTTGGCTGCCGCTTTGGGTTTTGCCTCCGGCTGTTTTGCCTCCGGCTGTTTTGCCTCCGGCTGTTTTGCCTCTGCCGTTTTCTTTGCGGCGGGCTTTTTGGCAGCTGCCTTTTCCTGTTTGTTAAGGCTGTTTACCAGCTTGGAAAATTCAAGTGCCTTGTCAATGTTGCGCTCGACTTTGAGCTTGCCCACAGTGAAAGCCTTTACCGAGTCAAGCTTTCCGTCGCAGATAGCTAAGAAATCCTCTCCGGAAAGAATGAGCTTGCAGTCGTGGTCTTTGTAATCGTAGGGCTGACAGTCAACGGTACCGTCGTTGATAACAATGTAAAAAATACCCGAACCTTCGCCTACAATGTCGATCTCAACCGCCAGATGACCCTTGTAATCAACATTTTCAGCGGACATTATCTTTTCTTTGGTCTTTGCAAAAATCTCTTCGTAGGTCATTGCCATTTCTCCTTTTATTAATTTGATCCCGGAAAACCTGCCGTAAGGCGGATTTTCCATGACCCCCTTTTCGGGAAAACGCATTGGCTTTTCGGGCTGCCGCAATATCGCAAAAATATACAGCAAACACCGCATTATTATTTTACCATATTATAACCTTTTCTGTCAAGAGAAAACTTGTATAACTTGCAAGAAAATTAGCGAAAATTTTTGTAACATATTACAAAAACAGGGAAAATGGGGCAGGAAACCATGCCGTCCCCTGCTCCATTATTGCTTTTCAGCCGATTATCCGTCCCTCCGGGGGCGCATTTCTCTTTATCTTCTTGGAAGTTGTCTTGACAAATTCACTGTCACGGACACGAATGCGGTGTATCTTCTTGGCGGAGGACACCGATTTGTTCACGTCCTTTACAGTCTCTTCTATCAGGCTGTCCACAGCGGCGGAGTCAAGCCCTTTCGCCGCTTCGGGAGAGGGGAATATCTCCGCCGTGATAACGCCCTCCTCGCTGTACACCAGCACTTCCCCGATAATATCCCTGCCTGCGAACTTGTTCTCCAGTTCCTCCGGGGAAACGTTCTCGCCGTTGGAAAGGATAATGAGATTTTTCTTCCGCCCGGTGATGAATATGCGGTTTCTTTCATCGGCGTAGCCTAAGTCTCCCGTGCGCAGCCAGCCGTCGGGGGTAAGGGCGGCGGCAGTCTCCTCCTCGTCCTTGTAGTAGCCTGCCATAACCGATGGGCTTTTTACCAGTATCTCTCCATCAACGGTCTTCACTTGACAGCCGTTGACGATAACACCCACGTCCCCTGCACATTCCTTGTCATTGGGGTCGGCGGTGGATATTCTGGGAGAACATTCGGTCATGCCGTACCCTTGCGCCATGTTAAAACCCATGTCGATATAAGCCCGCTGTAATTCCGGGCGAAGATATGCGCCGCCGCTGAATATGGTTTTGAGCCGTCCCCCGAAAACGTTTTGCGCAATGGCTGCAATGGGAACTCCCGGCTTTGCGTTGGAAGCGGCTTTTATCTGCTTGTAAACAGTCTCCGCTATCATAGGCACAATAAGCATAATGGTAGGCTTGAAGACCTGCAGATTTTTCGTGATATGGAGCATGGAATCGTTAAAGCAAAGTTCCGCTCCGTAACGGAGAGAACAGAGGATATCGCAGGTAAAGCAGTAGATATGATGAATGGGCAGGACGGACATTACCACGTCTTCGGCGGAACTTTCATTATCTTGGCACATGCAGTTGTCGATGTAATTGCGCTGTAAAAGCATAACGCCCTTGCTTTTTCCCGTAGTACCCGATGTGTAGACTATCGCCGCCAGTTCTTCCGGGGATATTTCCGGCAGTTCCATAGGCTCGCATTCGCCTGTTACCTCGTAAATATCCGCCAAGGGAACGCAGTCTTTTACATTGGGGCAGTTCGCCTTTACAATGTCAAGAATTTTGGCGTAGGGCTTGTCATAGAAAAATATGCTCACGTCCGCACGATTGAGAAGGTCGCATATATCCTCCGGGCTGAGTCCTGCATCCAAGGGGACTGCAACATTCCCGGAAGCCGCCAGCCCGAACCACGCCGTAAGCCAGCTGCTTGAGGACGCACCTATAACAGCTCCGTGAAGCTGCCTGCCGGACGGGATCTCGCCGTACTCCGCCTTTTTCTTTTCAACAAACGCCGCTGCCCTGCGGACGTTTTCGTAAAACTTCTCAAAGGAAGTTTCCGCGATCTCGCCGCCTTTTATCTCCTTGATAAACGTCTTTCCGCCGAACTCCGCCGCCGCTTCTTTTACAAGAGCGGATAAAATTTTTACATTTGACTTTTCCATAATTCTCTTTCCTTTCACGTAAGTTTTCGGGGAATACCGATAAAATCGCTTATATCTGGCGGTCTTTTCCCCGCCGGCGGCGGAGAAAAGACATTATAGTGATGCTTTCCCTATTTCAGACTCTCGAAATACTTTACCGCTTCTCCCACCGTGTGAATATCCGCAGCCTCCGTTTCGTCCACGGTCACTCCGAACTCGGTCTCTATGTCTCCCAGCATGCTCATAAAGTCGTATGAGTTAAAGCCAAGGTCCTCGATGAATCTTGCGTCGGGTGTTACCTTTTCCGGCTCTGCCTCAACATAGTTGAGAATGATGTTTTTGAGTTTTTCAAACATTTCGGTTTCCTCCAATAATTTATTTTTAATATTCGGGTGGTGTTTTTAACATTAGCAAACAGACAATGAAATTATAGATACTTTACATTGTTGGTTGCTGTCAGTTACTCCGCCCTTACGGGCGGCGGCATGCTGTTCACGGCATACGCCGTGAACGCTATGCCGTATCGCCGCCCCCAGACCCCCACGAACAAATCTACTGCTCTTGTTATGCTTTACAATTTTGTCTGTTCGTTTATATCATCTCCAGAATCTCCCCAATCGTCCTGTTCTCGTCCTCAATGCCCCTGAACAGAACACGGCAGAGATAATAGTAGAAATACTCCATCTCCTGCTCGGTAACAGCGTCCGCACGGTACTCAAAATTGAAGTTGAGTCCGTTGTCCTCCGGACGGTGCATTACCGTAAGATACAGCGGCTGCCCCGCAACTCCGTTGGTGTACCAGTAGCTCTTGTAGGGAATGTCGGGCATATCCGGAGTGTTCCTGTTGATGGTCAAAGGCTGATAGGTCAAAGAAAGGCTCTCATAGCTTGTTCCGGGCTTAAATTTCCAGTACTGCCCCCGCTTCATGGTAAGCTCAATGGGGTCGTAATTGGCATGGCGGAATATCTTGTTCTGCTCGGCTGATATTGCTTTAATGCCGTCAAGGAAGGTAAGCTCCGGCTCTAAGATCGTCCGCATGGGGAAAAAGTGGATACGTGTGCCGCCGCTGTATTTTTCCGAAAGCGTCCCCCGCCTTGCGATACAGGTCTTTACGGTAACGTCCTTCTCGTTGTCGTTGAACTTCGAGAGAACCGTGCGCATTCCCATCAGCAGCAGGCTTGCCATAGGCACGCCGTACAGCTCGCAGAATTTCATCAGCCTCATTGAAGCGTCCTTTTCAAGATGATACACCGAAATGGAAGCCTCGGGATTTTTGGAGACCACCATGGCGTACCGCTGATTGGGGTTGCCGTTTTCCCGCCTCTGTGTAAGAAGCCGCCCTTGCCCCGCAAAATCGGTGTACATAGGCTCGCTTTGGGATATTTCGTTCATCCAGAACTCCTCGTCCCGCTTTTTCGCCTCCGACCCCGCCTCATACTCCAAGTCCTTTAAAAGCTGCGGTATATAGGGCTTTAGCGGAGCGGGAGCGGGATAATCGTACTTCATATTGCAGTAATTTTCCAGTACCGCCCTGTTAAATCCGATAATGGCGGAGGAGTCCATGGTCATATGGTCGACTTTAAGGTAAATGCCGCTGTAGCCGTCGGGGAGTTTTAGCATTACCACCTCGTTCATGGGGCTGTTATACCGCTCAAAAGGAATAGCCGTGCGGCGGCGCATGGCGGCGTGAGCCTCTTCTTCGGGACAGTTTGAATAATCCTCAAAGGGAATCTCCCTCTCCTCAAAAGGGACAATATACTGATAAACGTTCCCCTCATCGTCCCGTGCGAACCTCAGGCGCATGGTCTCAAACATTTCATACGCCTTGTAAATGGCTTTTTTGAGTACGGCAAAGTCCGCATCATGCTTTATATAAAGTCCCGTGCCTATGCAAAGCACCTGTGTGGGACAGTAGCGGATAGTGTAATTGTGCAGCCGTTGAGCGGCACTTAAAGGGTAGCACTGCATAACAGAGCCGTTGATATTAATTTCTTTCATAACTTTTCAATCCTTTTTGTATTGGTTTAAGACTTTTTCCGCACTTTTCGGGTCACGGCATATACTTTCCGAGGAATCCCTTCACCTTTTCCTCATACCCTTCCTTATCCTCGTAATAAGAAGCGGCGTGAGAAGCGTTGTCTACTATAAGTATCTCCTTTGCGCTGCGGCATTCCTTGTAGTTTTTCTCGGTCATCCACAGGGGAACGAAATTATCTTCACGCCCGTGAATAAAGAGAATGGGAATGTTGGTCACCTTTACGGCATCCAAGGTGGAATAATCGCTGAACCCGTAACCCGCTTTCATTTTGCAGAGAGCGTCGTTGATGTTCATTACCGGGAAAGGCGGCAGGTGATAGTCCCGCTTTAAAATATGGGCGAACACGTCATAGGGGGAAGTGAACGCACAGTCTGCAATTACCGCCTTTACCGACCTTGACAGCGGAGACAGCCCCGCCGTCATCAGGGAGATGGTCGCTCCCATGGAAACGCCGTAAAGGACTATCTTTCTCCCGCCGTCGAACCGCTTGTCGATATAGTCTATCCAGCTGCGGCAGTCGAAGCGGTCAAGTATGCCGAAACCCACATAATCCCCCTCGCTCATGCCGTGGGCTCTGTGATCCACTATCAGCACATCATAGCCCAGCTTGTGGAAAAACACACCAATTGACGAGCAGTCCTTTATGCCGCAGCCGGTATAGCCGTGACTGCATATGGCGAGCTTGTCCGTCTCCCCCTCGGCAGGGAAATAATCACCGTGGAGAGTAAGCCCGTCGCGGCTTTTTATTGTAATATGCTCCAGCTCCTGGGCTGTCAGCCATTCACGGTTGGGAGTGATTATTTTTTTGTACTCTTCCCATTTGTCCATGTCCGCCATTTCGTTTAAGTCCACTCTTAAAGTGTCCTGTCTGGGTATGACCCTGTTGAAAAGGGTCAACGCCCCCGCCGCACAGCCCACTCCTGCGGCGGCTGTCAGCAAAATCGCTCCGGGTAACAGCTTGTTCATTATGAATATCCTCCTATCGGAAGCAAGAGACAATAAGCAGAAGGCAGAAGTCACTGCACTGCGGTTTGTCCTGTTGCTTGATTAACTTAAAGATTTTTGCTCACTCTTTATACTGATCCCCGTTGGAATTATGGAGATGAAGCCGCCGCAAAAAATTTGCGTGTATGATTTTTTGCGGCGGCTTAAGTCCCATAATTCAATGAGGGATTTGTATTATTTTGCCCCGAAAGGTAAATTTTAACGGGATACCGATTTTTGGCACGTTCATTTTCGGTTTTCGGGAAAAATATCCGACAAATTCCGACCGTCGGTCGAAAGAGCCGCAAAAATAAATTTCGACCGCCGGTCGATTGACTGTTCATATTATATCATAAATTCGACCGCCAGTCAAGTACTTTTTAGCTAAAATTTACATTGATTTTTGGTTGAATTTATGTTATAATAACTACAGTGTGAAAACAATGGAAAAAAAATTAACAATTTCAAGGAGACAGTCCGGGAAATTTACAAGCATTAAAAAAGCATTTCCTTGTAATACTCATACAAATAAAATAAAAAGGGTGTGAAATTATGCCGGAAAACAAAATAGACAAAATACTCGATTCCGCCCGTCGGCTTATGTGTTCCATGGAAGACCCCGGCAAGGACATAACCGTGGATATGATAGCCAAAAACGCAGGCATAGGCAAGGGCAGCATCTATTATTATTTCCAGAGCAAGGACGAGATAATCGACGCTGTTATCGAGCGGAGCTACAGCCTTGCGGTCAGGGAATATTTCGACAATATCGACCATTGCAGCGGTACTCTCGAAAAGATAAAAACCCTTTTCCGCTCCATTCTCCGGGAAGAGTTCAAAGACAGCAGCAAGAACGTTATCATTTCCCTTAATTTAAAGGACGATCCCCTCCTTCATTACAAGATGATGATAACCTCTATCCGCACCATATCCCCCATTCTTACAAAATTACTGGTGGAGGGCGTTCGGGACGGCTCCGTTCACACCGACTCTCCCGAAGAAAGTGCGGAAATGATAGTAGCCATGCTGACCTTTCTCCTTGACAGTTCCTTTTTCCCTTCCGACAGCGAAAGGATCTACCGCAAACTGCGCCTTTACGCCCGTGTGCTGGAAACATGCCTTAAAGCCGAAAAGGGCAGTTTTGATTTTCTGTTTACAAGACCGGAGGAAGAGTGAACAAACCTTTAATATTACCCGAAAGCGAGCCGCAGTTTTCTGCGGCTGTTTTTTTAGGGAATTGCTGATTTAAGGTATTTTTCCCGCCATAGGCGGGGAAAATACCGCCCAACATAGGGACTTGTGAAGCTTGCGAATAATAAAAATACGATTTAATCAGCGTTTCCTTAGCAATAATTTACTTGTGTGTTTTAACGGATTATATTCCGGCCTCCAGCTTCTAACCTCTAGCCTCTCACTCCATAACTTCCGCCGCCAATTAAGAATATTCATCCGGACAGCCTCATATAAATTAAAAAAACGGGAAAGGCGGTAAACATAATTGAAAGGCAAATTCAAAAATTTAAGAAAATACAAAACAGCAGCCTTTTCGGCAATGGCGGTAACGGCGTCGGCTGTGATGATAGGCTATGCCGCAAGGCAGATAGACCGTGCGGAATACGCCAATACCCCCGAAACTTTAAACAGAGCCGAATCGACGGTCATAGTCCTTGACAGCGGACACGGCGGCATGGACGGCGGCTGCTCCACTGCCGAGGGAGTTCCCGAAAAGGGGATAAATCTGGAAATAATGCTTACAGTGCGGGATATGTGCAGGCTCTACGGCTTTGACACAGCCGTGACCCGTGACAGGGACATTTCCGTCCACGACGAGGGAGTTACGGGCGTTCGCAGTCAGAAGGTCTCGGATATGGAAAACCGACTGGAGCTTTTCAACAAATTCCCCAACGCTGTCTGCCTGTCGATACATCAGAACACCTTTACCGACCCCAAATACAGCGGAGCGCAGATGTTCTATTCCTCCGCAAATCCCGAAAGCGAGCGGTTCGCTTCCATTCTCCAGAATCTCTTTGTCCGCAACCTACAGCCGGACAACACCAGAGAGACCAAGCTCTGCGGCAAGGAACTTTACCTTTGCTACTACTGCAATAACCCCGCCGTCATGGCGGAATGCGGTTTTCTGTCCAACCCCGCCGAAGCAGCCCGCCTTTGCGACAGCGGCTACCGCCGTCAAGTTGCGTATACCCTATTTATGGGACTTAACGAATTTATAAACGGCTGAATCATGGGCAGGGCGGTTTTTCGTTATTTCTTGCCTCTTGCCTCTTGCTTCTTGAAAGGAACGTGTTAGAAGTAAATGGATCATACATATCTGGATCGTACATATCTGCGTTATCTTTTCGGGGGAGTATTAAAAGCTGCGGAAAATTTCAAAGGGGACGTCTGCGAGATACGCTTAAGAGCGGGTCTCCCCCTTTCGGTAACGGTCCCCGGCGGCAGTCTGCTGCTGAATGAAGGCGGCAGCGTAAGCGAAGCGGGAAAAGCACTGTATGTTACTTATGAGGACGTGCGGCGAACCTTTGAAGCGGTCTGCCGCTACTCCGTCCACAGCTTTCAGGGGAGCATCGCAAAAGGGTATATCACTCTCCCCGGCGGACATCGTGCGGGACTCTGCGGCTCGGCTGTAATGAACTCTTCCGGGAAAACCGAAAATCTCCGCCATATCAGCAGCATTAATCTCCGTATCGCAAGGGAAGTAAAGGGAACGGCAGAGGAAATAGCCGACCGTATAAAACTTCCCTGCGGCGTGCTTATCTGCGGCGAGCCGGGAGCGGGGAAAACCACCGTACTGCGAGACCTCTGCCGCATTGCGGGGAATATTTTTCCCGTGACCCTTATTGACGAGCGGGAAGAGATAGCCGCCGTTACCAACGGTATTCCCGGCAGCGACGTGGGACTGCAAACGGACATTCTCAGCGGCTTTTCAAAGCCCGAGGGCATTATGGCGGCTGTCCGCTCCATGAATCCCGTAATGCTCTTCTGCGACGAGACGGGAGGAGAGGAGGACATCTCCGCCTTGGAATATGCTTACCAATGCGGCGTGAAAACAGCCGCCGCCGTCCACTGCCCCGACCCCGAACGCCTTATTATGCGGACAAAGCTCTACAGGCTTTTTTCAACGGGAGCTATGGACTGGGCGGTGTTCGTAAAAGAACGGCGGATAACCGACATTGTAAAGGCGGGCGACTTGGGCGTCAACTACGTAAACAGACAGGGAGGGAAACCGTGAAAATAACAGGCATTGTTATCCTTATTCTTTCCTCTTGCCTTGCGGGCTGCCTTGCTTCCGCCGAACTTAAGCGGAGGGCGGAAAATATGCGCCGGATAAGGCTGATGATAGAAAAGCTGCGGCTGATGATACGCTACGAGGCGTTGGAAGTTTCCGAGATAGCCCGCCGCCTTGCCGAGGACGAAAGTCTTGGGGGACTTGATTTCCTGACGGAATTAACGGACAGCGTAAGCGGCTTTTACGGGGACGGCTGCGGGGAAACCTTTCGTGCTTGCTGGAGAAAAGCGGCGGACAATGCCGGCTTTCCCCCCGACGAGCGTGACCTGCTCTTTAACATAGGGGACATTCTCGGCTCCTGCGACTGCGAGGGACAGCTTTCAGCCCTTTCCCTGTGCGCCGCCGAAGCGGACAGGCTCGCAGCCCTTTCTCTGGAGAACAGTGCCGCCAAAGGCAGGCTTTACCGTTCGTTGGGGGCGGTGGCAGGTGCGCTTATCGCCATAATGATCGTATGAATGGGGACATTCACACCGCAAAAAAACTGAAAATCCGGGAGACTGAACGGCAATGGATATTGAGCTTATTTTCAAGGTGGCGGGAGTGGGGATAATCGTGTCGGTGCTGAATATCCTGCTGAAAAAAGCCGAGCGGGACGAACAGGCGCTTATGACGACCCTTGCGGGACTGGTGGTGGTGCTGATGATGCTGATAGATTATATCGAGCAGCTTTTCGACGCCGTCCGCTCCGCATTCGGTATATAGCCTATGAGCGGGGACAAGCTGACGATGATAGCGGGGGTGTGCGTGTTCACAGCCGCCCTCTGCAAGGTTTTTGAAAACACGGGAAAGGAATATTCCGTCCTTGTGAAAACAGCGGCGGCAGCGGCTGTAATGACCGCCGTAATAACCGCTCTCGCTCCCGCCGCTGAACTTGTGGAGCGGCTCTATCTGCGCACCGGGGCGGACGGGACTTACCTTGACATAATGTTAAAGGCACTGGGGATATGCTACCTTACCTCTCTTGCCGCCGAAATATGCCGTGACAGCGGCGAGGGTGCGCTGGCGGTGCAGGCGGAGGCAGCGGGGAAGACTGCATTGCTTCTCATATCCCTCCCCTTATTCGAGAAGGCGGCGGAACTGGCTTTGGGGCTGATTAATAGTTAATAGTTAATAATTAATAGTTAATAGTTTTGCGGCAGATACCGTTAAATTAGCTTTTTCTTATTTAATTATACCAAATAACCCCCGCCTTAGTCAACAAACATTCTATTAACAGTCGGTTAAATTTTGTTGCATAAAGGAAAACAATATCCTTGCAAAACGTCAACAATGCAAAGGAGAGCTTTTAAATGAAACGGACAGCCAAAATCATTCTCTCCCTTTTAGCCGTCCTGTGGCTGACAGCTTTTCACGTCGGCGTGACCGTCTTTGCCGAGAGCGATATTGACGAAAGCGACCTTGCCGTCCAACTGGAAGCGGACAGGGCGGGGGACGGGCTTTCCTATGAAGCGGCGGACTTTCTTTCCGAAAACAACATCACCCCCGACAGCACCGAGGGGATAATGAAGCTTTCTCCGAAAACGGTCATCGCCTATATGTGGGAGAAGCTGAAAAACAGTGCCGCCGCTCCGCTGAAACTTATGGGAACGGTGCTGGCGGTGGTGATACTGGCGGGAACGTCCTATGCGGCGGCTGATACGGTAAGCACCCCCGGCGGACTGAAAATATGCCGCACGGTCACGGTACTTGCGGCGGTCACCGTCATAACGCCCAAAATGGAAGGCTGCATAAATTCCGTCATCATCACGCTTTCCTCCGGGGGAGACTTTATGTTAAGCTATGTTCCCGTCTTTGCGGGAATATGCGCCGCTTCCGGGAATGCGGGAGCCTCCGCCGCCTACAGCGGCATACTTCTGGCGGCGGCGGAGTTTGCGGTGCGGGCGGCGGAAAAAATAATAATGCCCGCAGCTTCCGTCTGTATGGCAATGCACATAATAGACGCCATCGACCCGATATTTTCCCTGTCATCGCTGGCGGGGCTTATAAAAAAGTGGTGTTCGCTGCTGATGGGCTTTATGATGACCGTATTCACGGGGCTGCTGTCGCTCCAGAGCCTTGTGGGGACGGCGGCGGACACTGTGGGGATAAAGGCGGCGAAATTCATGGTCTCGAACTTTGTCCCTGTGGTGGGGGGAGCGGTAGCCGAAGCGTACAGCACCATGCGTTCGGGTCTCGGCATGCTCAAAGGAGCGGCGGGGGCATTCGGGATAATTGCCCTGCTGACGGTGCTTTTGCCCCCCGTACTGGAAACCTTCTGCATGTATCTTGTAATGAGCGTGGGACAGGCGGCGGCGGAGCTTTTCGGACAGCGGGAGCTGGCGGGACTTTTCGGGGGAGCGGCGTCCGTGCTTAGCATCACCGCCGCTGTTATAGCCTGTTTCGGGGTACTCTTTATCGTCTCCACGCTGATAATGATGGCTATTAGCGGTTAGAGGTTAGAGGTTATAGAAACATCAGCGTTTGCAAGTCTTGTAAATTCTAACCTCTTACATCTAACCTCTAACTTCTAAAAGGGGTGTTGCTTTTTTATGAGTACATTCATGCAGGTCTCCGCGGCGGCGGCGGTTATGGGGGTCATATTTTCGATAATGGGGAATATGCTCCCTTCGGATAAATTTGCGGGACAGCTGCGGACGGTCTTCGCTCTTGTGCTGATACTTGTTACGGTTCCCCGCCTTGTCAATGCGGACATTTCCCTTAACCTTGACGGCTTTGACGGCTATACCTACGGACATACGGAAGATACCGCCGGGCGTTTTTTTGAAGAGAACGTTTCCCGGAACATCTGCGACAGCCTTCGGGAGATACTGACAGCTGAAAATATTTACCCCTCGGAAATTTCCGTTAATGTAAATAATTCCCCCGATGGCAGCATATCTATTATCAGTGCCGAAATTATTCTCGATCCCTCGGACAGCCTTAATGCGGAAAAAGCAAAGCAGCTTGCAGCCGAGGCATTGGGAATAAGCACGGAAAACGTTGCCGTGAAAACAGCGGACGGTGGGTAAATAAAGCCGGGATAATACAAATCCCTCTCCATAATTCTAATGGGGATTATAGCAAAACATAAAATTAACACCAACGGCAAAAGCTGCATTTCTTGCCTCTT
>JAMOZU010000040.1 GCA_023667745.1 Ruminococcus sp. | reverse complement strand
ACCGCTTCTGCATGATTTCCGACCGCTTGTGCAGAAGCGGTTGTTTTTTTGTGTGACAGGGTTTATAATAAAAAAAGAATATCAACAAAAAAGGAAGCTGATAACATGAAAAAAAGAATCACAGCGGCGGTGCTGACCGTCATCTGCACATTATCCGCCTGCGGGCAGTCCTCCTCCGCCGAGCCGCCCGAAGATACCCCTTGGAACAACGGCAGGCATGCCATTATGGAAACGGACAAGGGCTGGTACACCAATGAAAGCTCCGTTGACATTTTAAGCCTAAGGTACACCGACAAGGAAAGCGGCGTGCAGGTGTATTTATGCAGCCGCCCGGAGTGTATGCACGAGGGCGGAGACAGCTGCACCGCCACCTACAACGACATTGAGCCTGTAAGCACCCTTATGTACGACGGCAGCATTTACTTTGCCGCCTACGAGCAGGACGACGAAACGGCGGGCATTGCCCTTTACAAGGCGGCTTTGGACGGCTCTTCTCTTAACAAGGTGACGGACGTTTACAAGGTGAAAATGCCCGAAGACGATCGCTGCGACGTTTCGGGCGAACCCTTCATTATCCATAAAGGCTATGCCTACATTCCCTTTGAGCTGTCAAAGCGGAGCATTCCCGGCTTCGGCGGCTATATCGACAGCGGCATGATAAGGGTCAATATCTACACCGGCGAGCGGGAGGAGATAGTCTCCGACGACGAGGGCTACTTTTCCAAGCGGGTAAGCGAGCTTATGGGCTGCGGCGATTATGTCTACTTCCGTCACAGCGGCAATAAGCCCCAGGGCAGCGGCACTTACCGCTACAATATCACAACCGGGGAAATAACTCCCACACTTGTTTCCGATGAGGACTATATATTTATTTCGGGCGTTACCCCCGACAAGGTATATGTCAACCGAGGAAACGAGGAGACATTTTGCCTTACCATCGACTGCTATGACAGCGAAACCTTTGAGTATCTGGGCATAGCCGCCGAGACCGAACAGCGGAACATGGCTGCGGCAACTCTCTTTTACAATGACATGATATTCGTCTGCGGGGAAAACGATATAGACGTTTACAAGGACGGCGAGCGGATAGGCGGCGTAAACGGCATTGACGGCGATTTCGACTATACCGACAGATACAGCGGCAAGACATACTATGCCTTTTATTTCAACGGCTTCTTCAAAATTTCCGATAACTGCCTTTACAGAATAAGATACGGCAATGAGTTCTTTCACGAAAGAGTGCTTTACTATATCGACCGCTGTCCCTTGGAGGATATTATTTCCGGTACGGGCGAGTTTGAAACGGTAATTGAGGTTACCGACGACAGAGGAGCTTATATAAGCTGGGGAGACCTTGCGGACGTTATCTATGAGGAAGATACGGAGGGAGAGAGTGAAGATGAGCCTGGAGATAATTGAGCTTACAAAAAAATACGGCGGCTTTACCGCTCTCGACAATGTTACCCTGACCCTTGACAAGGGAATTTACGGACTTTTGGGCGCAAACGGCGCAGGCAAGTCCACATTTCTCAATCTCATTACCGACAACATAAAGCGGACAAGCGGCAGCGTGCTTTATAATGGCAGAGACATTCTGGAACAGGGGGCGAAATACCGCAAAAAGGTCGGCTACACTCCGCAGCTCCAAGGGATATACGAGGACATTACGGCAGTTCGGTTTGTGAGTTACATAGGGGCATTAAAGGGCATGAAAAGGCGGGAGATAAAAAGGCAGACGGCGGAGCTTCTGGAGCTTGTGGGACTTGACAAGGTTGCTCGGAAAAAGCTTGGCTCGTTTTCCGGGGGAATGCGTCAGCGCACCCTCCTAGCGGCTGCCATGCTGGACGACCCGGAGATACTCATACTTGATGAACCCACGGCAGGGCTTGACCCGGAGGAGCGCATACGCCTGCGCAACCATATCGCAAGCCTCGGCGGCAGCAGAACGGTGATACTTGCGACCCATGTGGTGGACGATATCGAGTGCATTGCGGACAAGGTGATACTTCTGCGGCGGGGGTCTGTCCTCCGCTTCGGTACGCCGGGGGAACTGATGGATGAAATAAGCGGAAAAGTCGGAGAATACAGGGGGACTTTCGAGGACGCCGAACGCCTGCGGGAAAAGTTCGGCAAAGGTCAGACCATACGCAGAAAAGACGGCTTTATTTTCAGAGCGGCGGCGGAGGGACTGCCGGAGGAATTTTCCCCGGTTTCCGACGTTACCCTTGAAGACGTTTACCTTTATTTCGGGGAGGGACGGAAATGAACGAGGCAAGGCGGCTTTGCAGCGGTAAAATGCCCGTGATAATTATGCTTATCCTGCTGAATTTCGGAATGTATCTCATTTCCTGCGGCGGATATGGGGGCAGGGATGTCACGCTGACGGGAGAAGCCCTTGAAAGCTATATTTTGGAATATCCGGATTTTCTTCGGCGGACGGAGGAAAATGCCCAACGGCTGGGGACGCTCCCCATGTACAAAGAAAAAAGTTTCGGCAGTGACTCAATGGCAAAGTCGGCGGAAAAATACCGCTCGTTGGCGGGGACGGAGCTTGAAAGCGGGGACAATTTCGGAGACGTTATGCTGATAGGTTTCAGGCTTACGGATATTATCCTTGCGGCGTTTACGGCAGCGGCGGCTCTTAATTTCGGAGCGGAACGGCGAAAGGGACTTGTGAATACGGTGCGCACGGCGGTTTACGGCAGAGGGCGGCTGTGTGCTGTAAGGATAGCCCTGCTGGCGGCTGTTTCGGTTATTTTAGGTCTGCTGCTGTACGGCGGGAATTTTCTGGGGACGGCTTTTTTCGGGGATATGGGGCTTGGCAGAAGTTTACAAAGTCTGCCCGAATTTATGGAATGCCCCTACAGAATTACCGTGGGGGAATTTCTTGCGGCAAGCCTTTTTATGAAAATGTGGGCGGCGTTTACGGCGGGGCTTATGATATACCTGCTTACAAGCGTTCTCTCCCCTGCGGCGGCGTTGGGGACGGCAGGGGCAATAGGAGCGGGCGAGATGCTGCTATACGTGCTTATAAGCCCCGTGTCGGGTTTTAACGGGCTTAAATATATAAACCTCTTTTCGGCGTTTGATATATCCGGCATATTCTCCTCATGCAGATATGTAAATATTTTCGGAAAGGCTTATGAAGCCCTTTACTGCCTGTTATTTGCAATGGCGGCTGTTACCCTTTTGCTGATAATTTCCCTGCTGATGATTCACGGAAGGCTCTATCCCGTAAACGGCGGACTTTTCGGGGGACTTTGGGAAAAAGCAACATCTCCTTTTGTAAAAGCAAAACCCCCCGTGTTCACCCGCAGCCTGTTCGGCTGGGAACTGACAAAACTCCTTGTGAACTGCAAAGGGCTGTTTTTTCTCCTGGCGGCGGTTCTGCTGACGGTGTACAGTGCGGGAAAATACGGCTATGCCTATCCCGTTGACCCATATGAGGAAACGTGGTACGTCAAATTCACAGGTGTGATAAACGAGGAGCTGACGGCGGACATACAAAAAAGCCGTGACCGCCTTGAATGGAGCATTCAGCGGACGAACATCCAAATAGAAAACTGCCTTGCATCTGAACACCCCGACAGCGTCCTGCTTGGGCGGCTTTACATGCAGCTGGAGGAATACACAAAGCAGCTTGACGGTCTGCTGCCCGTTCAGGCAAACGCCGAGGACGGACTGCGTTACAGCAAAGAGACCGGACGGGAGATAATGCTTATAAAGCCCTATTCATATGAACTTCTTTTAAAAAAGGACAACGGCACACTGCGGCGGGTCTGCCTTTACGGACTTATAGGGGTAATAGCGGCGGTGTCGGGGGTATACGCCTATGACAGGCAGAACCGCATGGGAACTGTTATCCGCTCGGCTTACAAAGGACGGCGGGCGGTAAACGGAGCAAAGCTGACGGCGGCGGGGCTTGTCTGCTTCGGACTGTGTTCGGGACTTCATCTCATACAGCTTTTTCAGATAAAACAACTTCTGGGACTGGGCGACCTTTCCGCTCCCCTGCAAAGCCTTGCGTGCATGAGAGATTTCCCCCTGTATATGACGATTTTGGAATACATTATCCTGCTCTTTGCCGTCAGAGGGCTGGCGGGCTGCATTGCGGGCGGGATATGCGCTCTTGTCAGCAGACTTTCCCCGGACGTGGGGACGGCTATGGGCATATCCTGCTTTTTACTGGTTATCCCCGCCATGGCGGCGGAAATTACCGGCGGCGGCTTGCCGGATATGATATGGGTGATGAGCGGGGAGTTTATGATGTGACAAATAAAACACTTGCCAACTTCCTAAAAATATGCTATAATATTATCAGTAATTTCAATGAAAGCCGAGTGATACTATGCAGCATACATTTATTAACCTTACCCCCGCCCCGGACAATTCCGGGGCATCGGAAATAGCCGAGGAAGCCGCCCACATGGCGGAGGCAATGGCAAAAGGGCAGGTAGACAAAACCGTTCTCGAACATTTCGGAAACGCTCTTGCGGGTTTCCTGCCGACGGTGGTCTTTGCCGTGGTTCTGTACATCGTGGGAAAGATAGCCGTAAAGATAACCATGAAACTTATCGACAAAGCCATGGGGCGGACAAGAATAGAGGAAACGGCACAAGGCTTCCTCAAATCCCTTATCAGCATTACCCTTTCCGCCTTTGTTATCGTCATAGCTCTGTCAGCACTGGGAATACCCATGACAAGCATTGTTACCGTTATCGGTACGGCGGGGGTAGCCATAGGGCTTGCCCTGCAAAACAGCCTGTCAAACGTGGCGGGAGGGTTTATTATCCTTTTCACAAAGCCCTTTTCCAAAGGGGACTACATCACCGCCAACGGCATTGAGGGGATAGTGGAGGAGATAAAGATACTTTCCACAGCCCTTAAAACCAACGACAACAAGGTGATATTTATCCCCAACGGCATGGTGGCGGGGGGAACGATAACCAATTTTTCACGGGAGGAAAAGCGGCGGGTGGATCTTACCTTCGGCGTTTCCTATGAATGCGACTTCAAAGAAGCTATAGAAACGGTGAAAGAGGTCATAGCCGCCCATGAGCTTGTCCTGCACGGCGAAAACGTCTTTGTCCGTGTGTCGGAACTTGCGGACAGTGCGGTTATACTTACAGTGCGGGTCTGGACGAAAACTGCCGATTACTGGACTGTTCATTTCGACCTTATCGAACAGGTAAAAACCGCCTTTGACGAAAAGGGAATTGAGATTCCCTACAAGAAGGTTGATGTTAATGTTATGTCGGCGGACGGGGATTGAGAGGCAAGAAGCAAGAGGCAAGAATTGCAGTTGGGGACATACAAAAAGCCTGCCGTACAATTTGCACGGCAGGTTACTTTTATTTCTTTGAAACTTGACAGCTTACAGCGAAAGTATAACTTTCCCCGGTGCGCTGGGATTTACCTGAACTGCCTCTCCCCCGGCGACCTTTACACTAAAGGGCTTGCCGGCGGCGGTGTAGGAAACCTCCACGCTGTCCCCTCTGCGGACGGCGGTAAGGGTGAACAGCTTATTCGTCTCCCTGTCGAACACCTCCGAGGTTATCTCCCTGCCCTCGGTGGGAGCGTAGATAACAAACTCGGTGTTCTCCAGATAGTCATACTCAAAGTCACGCTCGAAATTGCCGTAAGCTATAATGCTGTTTGGTCTTGCAAGGCAGGGCAGACCGAAATAATCGTACTTCTTGTTGTAGAACTTTCCGCCCTCTAGAACCTCGCCGCTGATAATATCCGTCCACTTGCCCTCGGGAAGATAGAACTCCGCCGTCCCCTCGTCGTTGAGAATGGGGGCAACAAGGATATTTTCGCCGAACATATACTGCCTGTCAAGGGTAAGGCAGGCGGGGTCGTCCGCATAGTCTATAACCATAGCCCTCATCATGGGAACGCCCGTCTCGTGAGTCTTTATAGCCTGCGCCCACAGGTACGGCATCAGCTTGCCTTTGAGTTTTGTAAAGAACCGCAGCACGTCTACGCACTCCGTCGAACCGTCCTTATCAAAGAGCCAGGGAACTCTGTAAGAGGAATTGCCGTGCAGCCTCGAATGGGTGGACAGCAGACCGAACGCCGCCCAGCGTTTGTAAATATCCGCCGTTGCAGTAGCCTCAAAGCCGGACATATCGTGGCTGAAGAATCCGAATCCGGACATGCAAAGGGACAGCCCCCCTCTGATAGTCTCCGCCATTGAAGTATACTCCGCCGAGCAGTCGCCGCCCCAGTGAACGGGGAACTTCTGCCCGCCCACAGTCGCCGACCGTGCAAACAAGCAAGCCTTGTTCTCGCCGTAGAAGTCTTTGAGCACGTTGAATACGGTCTTGTTGTAAAGATAGGTGTAATAGTTGTGCATGGCGATAGGGTCGGAGCCGTCGAAATATTTAACCTTGGTGGGTATTCTCTCGCCGAAGTCGGTCTTGAAGCAGTCCACACCCATTTCGCAGAGGACTTTCAGCTTGGAAGCGTACCACTCACAAGCGGCGGGGTTGGTAAAGGCAACTATAGCCATTGCAGGCTGCCACATATCGCACTGGAACACGCTGCCGTCGGGATTCTTGATGAAATATCCGCCCTTAACGCCCTCGTCAAAGAGCTTGGAACGCTGCCCCACATAGGGGTTTATCCATACGCATATCTGTACTTTTTTGTCTTCTTTAAGCCTTTTGAGCATAGCTGCAGGTTCGGGGAACATTCTCTTGTCCCACTCAAAGTCGCACCACTGGAACTCCTTCATCCAGAAGCAGTCAAAGTGGAACACCTGCAGAGGAATATCCCTCTCCGCCATGCCGTCGATAAAGGAGGAAACGGTCTCCTCGCTGTAATCGGTGGTAAAGGAGGTGGTGAGCCAAAGCCCGAAAGTATATGCGGGCGGCAGGGCGGGTCTGCCTGAAAGGGCGGTGTAATTGGAAAGTACGGCGGGAATGTTCTCCCCCGCTATCACAAAATACTCCAGCGTCTCTCCGGGGACGGTAAAGGAAACTTTTGAAACCGTGTCCGAGCAGACCTCGAAAGAAACCTTGTCCGAGGAATTTACAAGAATGCCGTAGCCCTTGGAGGAAACATAAAAGGGAATGCACTTATAGGACTGATCCGAGCATGTGCCGCCGTCGGAGTTCCAGGTCTCAACGTTCTGCCCGTTCTTCACAAAGGGGGTGAACTTTTCCCCGAAGCCGTAGAAATACTCGCCCACATTCATGGAAAACTGCTCTCTCATATAGCTGCTCCTGCCGTCCTGGGGGTAGCTCCAGAAAGTGTTGTCCTGCATGGCGTTAAGGCGGGAAGAGGTCTTGAACTTGCTTTCGCTTATATAACTTGCGCTCCGCCATGCGCCGCCGGTGAGCCGCTTATCCTTGTAATAATACTGAATGCTCCAGCTGAATTTGCCGATAACAGCCTTTGTGTCGCCGCTGACAATCTCCCAGCAGTCGTCCTTTTCGGTGACTGTCGGGGTAAAGCCTTGATCCTCTTCAAGCTCGAATTTGGGGGCATTGGAAAGCCCGCCCTTGTAATGGCTCATGGAGACTTTGAACACGTCCTTTTGGGTGGACGTTACAGTAATATCGATGCATGGACCGCCCAGTGTCATGCCTCTGTTTTGGATATACTGGCAGGTGGCATAAACGTTGAGACCGTTTGCCACAGGGGTAACCTCATACGCCTGCGAGGCATAGTTTACCTCGTAACCCCTTTCGTTGAGCCAGAAACCGTCCGCAAATTTCATATAGTTTTCCTCCTTGAATTTATTTTAATTATAAATGACTCAATTTATGTAATCGTTTACATATATTATATATCATAACCCAAAAAATTTCAAGGGCTTTGGGAAATTTTACATTTTATATACACGGCGGACACATTCGCACAACATATATGTAATACTAATCCCCCTTGGAATTATGGGATTTGTATTAATCCGGCTTTCATATTCATAATAGTTATCATATCTTCTCTCGGAACAGGTGTCGGCTTATATTTTCCTCTGCAGCTGTGCCGATTGATAATAGCGTCTATAACATTCAATTCAATTTACCTCCTATAAATCCCAATGTATCGGGCAATCTCAATAAAATAAACTATACCATAACCAAACACAAATGTCAATACCCTTTCCCGTCTCATTCATCGCCCTCATCACAATAATCACCGCAAAACTGACTGTCGTATTATCCGAAAATTCCAAGGAATTTCGGCGAAAATGAATTTATGTTTCCCCATTTTTTCATAAATCTGTTTGTTTTTAGCTAAAATCCCACAAAATCCGCCTAAAAATGCAGGAAAATTTATTTAACTTGCAGAAATTTGCAAAACCTCTTGACAAAACCGAAAAAAAGATGTATAATAAATACATAATAATTTTATCGGCAACGGCGCCGAATACAGCTTTCCTCAAAGGGCAGGCTGTGTTCGGCATATTTATTTTTCAAAACGGAGGAATTTGCTATGTCAGAATTTGTTGAGACCCCGGTAAAGAACGTCCCGGATTATTTCGGGTGCAACGTGTTCAATGAGGGCGTTATGAAATCCAGACTGCCCAAGAATGTTTACAAGTCACTGCTTAAAACCAAGACTATGGGTACAGCCCTTGACCCGGACGTGGCGGACGTTATCGCTGCTTGCATGAAGGACTGGGCTGTGGAAAAAGGCGTTACCCATTACACTCACTGGTTTCAGCCCATGACGGGGCTTTCCGCAGAAAAGCACGATTCCTTTATATCCCCCACAGGAGACGGCAAGGTAATTATGGAATTTTCCGGCAAGGAGCTTATCAAGGGCGAGCCTGACGCTTCAAGTTTCCCCTCCGGGGGCTTAAGGGCTACCTTTGAGGCAAGAGGCTACACTGCTTGGGATCCTACCTCCCCTGCGTTTATCAAGGAACAGACCCTTTATATCCCCACCGCATTCTGCTCCTACAACGGCGAGATACTCGACAAGAAAACCCCTCTCCTGCGCTCAATGGAGGTTATTTCCGAGCAGGCGGTAAGAATACTGAAACTTTTCGGTTCGTCCGCCACAAGAGTTACCTCCACCGTGGGTCCGGAGCAGGAATATTTCTTAGTGGACAAGACCCTTTACGATCAGCGTAAAGACCTTATTTACACCGGCAGAACTCTTTTCGGAGCGAAAGCCCCCAAGGGTCAGGAGCTTGAAGACCATTATTTCGGCAACATTAAAACAAGAGTTCACGATTATATGAAAGACTTGGACGAGGAGCTGTGGAAACTGGGTGTTCTCTCCAAGACCGAGCATAACGAGGTAGCCCCCGCACAGCACGAAATGGCACCCATCTTTGCCACTTCCAACATCGCTTCCGACCAGAATACCCTTACAATGGAAATTATGAAAAAGGTCGCTTTAAAGCATGGGCTTGTGTGCCTGCTCCATGAAAAGCCCTTTGCGGGAGTAAACGGTTCGGGCAAGCACAACAACTGGTCCATTTCCGCCAACGACGGGCAGAATCTCCTCGACCCCGGCAGTAACCCCAAGGAGAATATCCAGTTCCTGACCTTCCTTGCGGCTATCTTAAAGGCTGTTGACGATTACGCAGACCTGTTGAGGCTGTCCGTTGCCTCTGCGGGCAACGACCACCGTTTGGGCGCAAACGAAGCTCCTCCCGCCATTATTTCCGTATTCGTGGGCAGCGAACTTCAGCAGATAATCGACGCTCTCGAAACGGGCAAGATGATAAAGAAAAACGACAAGTCCGAGTTTGTTATCGGCGTTGAGGCACTCCCCAACTTCCCCAAAGACACCACCGACAGGAACAGAACGTCTCCCTTTGCCTTTACCGGCAACAAGTTTGAGTTCAGAAGTCTGGGTTCTTCCGAAAATATCGCCTGCACCAACTGCATACTCAACACCATTGTGGCGGACTCCCTTAAAAAATTTGCGGACAGGCTGGAAAAAGCGGACAACTTTGCGGACGAACTCAACTCCCTTTTGGTGGAGACCATCAAGGAACACAAGAAGATAATCTTCAACGGCAACGGCTATGACAGCAGCTGGGTGGAAGAAGCGGCAAAGAGAGGACTGCCCAACTATCCATCCACAGTAGACGCTGTCCCCCATTACACCGATGAAAAGAACGTGCAGATGTTCGAGCAGTTCAAAGTATACACCCGCACCGAGCTTACCTCCCGCACGGAGATAGCACTGGAGAATTATTCAAAGGTCATCAATATCGAGGCTCTCACCATGCTTGATATGGCAAAGAAGCAGATTCTCCCCGCAGGGCTTGAATTTGCAAAGGAACTGGCGGAGTCTGTGGGCGTGAAGAACGCAAACGGTATCGACGCTTCTCTGGAGAAAAAGCTGGCTGTTAAGGTTTCCGCTTTGAACGTTGCCATCAGCGAGGCTGTGGAAGACCTGGAAGCTAAGGTAATAGCCGCAGGAGACGCAGGGGATGTTACCGAGACCGCAAAATACTACCGCCATACCGTATTTGCATCAATGCAAAGTCTCCGCACCGTGGCAGACGAACTGGAGACCATCACTCCCGAAAAGATGTGGCCCTTCCCCACTTACGGCGATCTGCTGTTCAGAATATAAGAAGCAAAGAGACAAGAAAGATATAGCGTAAATAATGGGTTCAAGGCGTTTCCGGCGGAAATGTTTCCGTAGGGAATGCCTTGAATTTTCACGGCAATCAATTTTTGAAAAAGGCGGTATTTTCCCCCGCCGCAGGCGGGGGAAAATACCGCCTCTCATAAGGGTATGAAAAAAATTTTAAATCTCCCTAAAGTCGGTTTATTTTATGAAAACTGATTTCTGTGTTGAATTTTTCAAAGGTATTGACAAGCTAGGAGATTTATATTATAATTATAACAGAACAGTTCCGTATGGAGGCGGTTTTATGAGTGTGTACAGCATAAGGGAAATCCAAGAAAAAGTACGTCCTATCGCTCAAAGCTACGGGACGGGAAATATTTATTTATTCGGCTCATACGCAAGAGGCGAGGCAACCGAAAAAAGCGACCTTGATTTTATTGTAGAGGCGGGGAACGCCAGAGGGATAAAATTTTTTGTGCTGTTCGACGAATTTAAAGAGGCTTTCGGAAAAGAAGTGGATATACTTTCCGCCGGTCAGCTGGAGCGGAACAAAAACGACCCTTTCTACAGGGAATTTATAGGGGAAATTGAAAAGGACAGGGTGGAGATTTACAAATGTCAATAATGTCAGCTAAAGACAGAGCAGTTATTTATCATATTTTGCAGTATTGCAGGCAGGTAAGCGGCTGCCTGAACAGATTTGAAAACGACCGTAATGTTTTTGAAACGGATTATGTATTCAGAAATGCTGTCAGTATGACTGAATTGCAGATAGGCGAATTGACCGGACATCTTTCCGACAGCTTTAAAGACAATAACAGCGAGATACCTTGGAAACAGATACGTTCCATGAGAAATTTATTTGCTCATAATTACGGAAATATGGACGTTGACGCAATATGGGACACTGCTGTGAATGATGTACCCGTTTTGGAGAATTTTTGCGAAAGTCAAATTAAAAATATGATGAAAATAAAACAGGAGGTATTTAAAATGCTCACTCACCTCGGCACTCAACCCATAGAAACTCCCCGGCTTATCCTGCGCCCTTTTGAATATTCCGACACGGAAGCGGTCTGTAAAAACTGGGCTTCCGACGAAAAGGTGCAGTCTATGTATTCCGAGCCTGTTTACGAAACTCCCGAAGCTGTAAAGGGATTGCTTGACAAATACATAAGCGGCTATGAAAAGCCCGATTATTACCGCTGGGCTGTAACGCTCAAAGGCTCGGACGAATGTATCGGGCAGATCGCCTATTTTTTGGTGGACGGGAAAAATCACTTCGGTGAAATAGAATACTGCATAGGCAGCGGCTTTCAGCGTAACGGCTATGCCACCGAGGCTGCAAAGGCGGTTATAGATTACGGCTTTGAAAGGATAAATTTCCACAAAGTCCAGATATGCACCAAGACCATAAATATCCCCTCAAAGCGTGTTATAGAAAAATGCGGCTTTACCTATGAGGGCACTTTGCGGGATTATTTTTACATGGACGGCGAATACGTGGGCAGGCTCTATTTTTCAATGCTCTATGATGAATGGTGGGAAAAACACGGATAACAAAGTCTGTGCAGTTTACAATAAGCTGCACAGACTTTGTTATTCTTCGCCCTCTCCCTCGGGGAACATCTCTGCAAATGCTTCATCAGCCGCCGATATTTCCTCGGCGGAATTTTTGACCAGATTCTTTAAAGCCGTTCCGATATCCGACTTCCGAAATGACCGCCATTTCGGATTTTAGCATGCTGTGATCTGTGCTATTAGCTATTATATTATACGCTTATCTAACCGCACACATGAAAAACAAAAAAATCAAATACTCTTGCCAAAAGTTAATTTTCGGTTTATAATATAATTATATACTGTAAAGATAGAAAACTTCACTGCAATGAATAAATGTAAGGAATGATGAAAAATGTTCAAGGTACTTGTAGCCGAGGACGACAAAAACACCGCACGTCTTATGAAAACCGTTCTTGAATATGAAGGGTATGATGTTTTTCTTGCGGCGGACGGCAAGGAAGCCATGGAAG